>NZ_JBHMCY010000001.1:0-4441 GCF_042430725.1 Streptomyces cinereospinus
CCCGCGGCGGCCGGCCCGCCGCTCCGGCCGTGCGCCGGCCGGGGCGGCCGTGCGGGGCCGGGCGGGCGGGTGGCGTGGTCCGCGCGCGCCGACAGCAGCACGTCCTCGTCGTGGTCGGCGCGGCTCTGCGGCGTCCACTCCTCCCCCCGCAGCGTCTCGTGCCGCGCCTCGGCCATCCGCCGGCGCAGCGCGTCCGAGACCTCCCGGAACCCCAGTTCGCCGGGAACGTCCAGCTCGTGCAGCAGCTCCCCGGTGAACGGCGTCGGCGTCCCGCCGTCGCCCGCGTCGGTGCGGTGGTTGGCCTGCACGCTCATCAGCAGCAGCACCCGCCGCTTGTCCCGGGAGTGCTCCCAGATCCACGCCGCGTTGCCGGCGAAGCAGCAGTCGAGGATGACCACGATCCGCTCGGCGGGGCTGCTGGCCAGCCAGGTCAGCACGGTCGTGAACATCTCCGCGCCGGGGAAGACGGCCCGTCCGCCCGCGATGACGCTGGCGTTGCGCATCTGCAGGAACAGCTCGTCGCCCGCGCTGGGGATGGCGCCGTGCCCGGCGAAGTACAGCAGAAGCAGCCCCTCGGCCTCCTCGGCGGCCGAGCGCAGCGCGCGTTCGAAGGCGTCCAGCGACGGCGAGCGCGCCACGGTGATCTCGTCCTCGCCGAGGACCCCGCCGCGGGCCAGGGTGTCCCGCAGCCGGTCCAGGTTGTGCTCGACGGCCGGCAGGTCGCCGGGCACACCGTGCGGCGGCTCGGTGAAGTCGTACGTGGAGACACCCACCAGCAGCGCCCGGTTCACCCGCCCCCGCGGGTCGAAACGGGGCACCGGCCTACCCGTCGAGGTCCACGGGGTCCACGCGGCCCTCGGGCGGTTCGCCGTCCTCCACCTCGCGCCGGTTGTCCCGCCAGGCCTCCACGGCCCGGCCCACCTGCGCCACCAGCTGGTTGAAGACGACCGTCGCGGCGGCGCTGACCAGCGCGACGACGATCTCCATGCCGACGCCCATGGGGGCGCCGGTCTCGTCGGTGCGGCGCCGCTCGTGGATGCGCAGCCGGCCGGCCCGCACCATCTCGTCCAGGCCCCGCTCCCGCTCCAGCCACTTGCGCAGGGCGCCTATGTCGCTCTCGGTCGCCGTCTCGTCCAGCCGGACGCGGATGACGCGGTTGGCCACTTCGTCCCCCTCAGCCATAACTCACCATCATGGCAGCGGGGTTGTCGTCTGAGGAGGGGCCGGACGCGGGCGGTGCGGTCAGTTCTGGGTCTGCAGCTGCCGCAGCTGGCGCCGCACGTGGTCCAGGGCGCCGACCCGCCGGCCCGGCACCCGGCCGCGCAACTCGGCCAGCGCCGGGCCCAGTTCGCGGGCCCGGGCCGGGTCGCGGATCTCGCCCCACTGGTGGTGGGCGCGGTCGACGGCCGCCTCCACGGGAGGCGCGTCCGGCGCCTGCCCGGCGGCCAGCCGCGCCGACGCCACCGCCAGCCAGGTACGGCAGCTGCGGGCCGCGTCGCCCGCGAACATCGCCAGGTCCGCCCGCACCTCCGTCCAGTGCAGCGCCTCCTCGGAGGCGGCCCCGTGCGCCCGTACCGCGGCCTGCTCCCACCGGGCGGCCAGCCCGTCGGCGTCGGCGTGCCGCCCGGCCCGCACGGCGGCGGAGACGGCGGCGTGCGGATCGCCCGCGCCGGGCGCCCGCGCGGCGAGCACGATGCCGGGGGCCTCCCCCGTGATCCGGCTCAGCGCCTCCTCGTGCAGCTGCTCCACGGGCGGCCGGTGCCCGCTGCGCAGCAGGGTCGCCACGGCCTTCATGTACGACGGGTCCGCCACCGTGCGCCGGTGCGGCGGCGGCGCGATCCGCCCGTAGACGGCGCAGTTGTGCCCCGAGTCGAGCGGGGTGCCGCGCAGCCGCTCCCAGCTCTCCGCGTCGGCGTGCAGATCGAGGAAGAGGGTGGTGCTGCCCGGCGCCCGCAGCCGCAGCTCCTCGCGGAACCAGTGCCAGGGGAAGGCGGTGTAGCGCACGGTGGCCGGCGCCGTCCGCGCCAGCGCCAGGTGCGGCAGCCGCTGCCGCCGGTCCAGCGTCAGCTGCCCGGTGACGAACACCGTCAGCGGCCCCACGGTCCCGGCGGCCGCCCGGATCCGCGTCAGCACCGTCTGCGGCTCGACCGGGTCGGCCAGCTCGACGACGTTCGCGGTGTCCGCGCCCGCCAGCACCCCGGGTGCGACGGCCGCCAGCACGGGAAGCACCGCCGCCGCATCCACCAGCCGCCCCTTTCCCACGGGTGAAGCGGCCACCAGCAACACGGTTCCCGGCATGGTCCCTCCCTGTCGATCACGTACGTCAGCACCGTAACCGCTGGACCGGCCGCCGGGGCGGGGAGGAGCGGGACTGCCCGGGTCCCGCCCGGGATCCGGGCGGTCCGGCGCACCGCCGGCAGCGTGGTGTCGTCCTCCGGACGCCCCGGCAGTGGCGCGGCACCCCGTCCCGTACGAGGGTCACCAGCCGCCCCGCCGCGCGGTGCGCGGGTCCGCCGGGCCCGCGCACACGCAGCAGCTGGTGCCGGTCCGGGGTGTCCCGGCGCCTGCCGCGGGGGTACCGGTCGAGCAGGCGCCGCGGCCCCCGCCGGTCCCGGTCGCGGGCCTGGTCATGCCCCACGGCGAAGCGCGCCGCCGGGCCGGGCGCATCCCTGCCCCGGCCACCCGACTTGCCGCCCTTCCCCGCGCGGTGTGCCCTGGAAGCCGGGGGTGAGCAGAGAGGAGTGCTCCCATGGCTCATGCGGCACCCGCGCCCGGCGCCCGCCCGCCCGGCGCGCCCGTGACCGGCACCGTCCCGTCCCCGGCGCCCGCCCGGCCCGGCGCCACCCGCACGCCCGACGTGTTCGGTCCCCGGGCGCACGCCGTCGCGCGATGGGCCGGGCCCGTCGCCGCCGGCCTGGTCTACGGCTACTGGGCGGCGGCCAACCAGCGTGGTGGCGGCCCGATCACGGGCTGGAACGTGCTGTTCGGCTTCGTCGTCGCGCTGGCCTTCGTGCTGCTGTACGCCGCCGTGCGCCGGCTGGCCGGGCGGCTGCGGCGCGAGGCGCACGCGGCGGCCTGGGCGGCCTTCGCGGGCGTCGCGTTCGGCTTCCTCTACCACCAGACCGGCCACTACAGCGTGCTGCGCTCGGCCCTGATGGCGATGGTGGTCGCGGCGGCCGTCTTCGCCGTGCTGTTCTACCGCTACTACACGCACGAGGACACCGCCTGAGACCGGCGGCGGGCGGGCGGACGTGCGTGGACCCCGGCAGGGCGGCCGGGGTCCACGCGTTCCCTCATCCCTCCACTCACCGGACGGGGGGCGTGTCGCCCCGGCCGTCCGACGAGGTCCCTGAAACTCCTCCAGTACCAGGAAACACCCGTTCGGGCCAACCCTCCACCGGAGAGCGGAAACCGCAGCTCCGGCACGGTTCCGGGCGCGGGATCACCCGTCCGGCCCGCACCGTCCACCCGGTCGCGGGCCCACCGCTCGCACCGCCCGCCCGGGGCGTGTTGCCTGGCGGCGTGTCCCAAAGGCCAGCACCCGTCCCCCGGCTGCGCGGCGCCCTGTCCGCCGCGCTGATCGCCCTGTGCTGCCTGCTGGTCCCGCTCGCCGCACCGGCGGTGTGGGCGGTGTACGGCCTGGCCGACACCGGCCGCTACGTCCGCACCATGGCGCCGCTGGCCGGGGACGCGGCCGTGCGGGAGGCGGTCGCGGACACCGTCGGGGACGAGCTGGTGCACCGGCTCGGCGGCGCACCGGGCCTGACGGGCCCGTTCGTGCGGGACGCGGTGCGGTCGTTCACCGGCACCGGCGCCTTCCGGGCGGGCTGGGACGCGGCGAACCGGGCCGTGCACGACGCCCTGCTGCGCGCCCTGCGCGACGACGACCGCTCCGGCGCCGCCCCGGTCACCGTCGACCTCGCTCCCGTCACCTCCCGCGTCAAGGAACGACTCGCCGACGACAACCTGCCGTTGGCCCGCGACATCCCGGTCCGGCACATCGAGGTCGCGGTCCTCGGGCCCGGCGAGCTGGACCGGCTCCGGAAGGGGTACGCCGTGCTGGAAGTCGCCGCACTGTGGCTGCCGGTCGCGGCCGTCGCCTTCGCCGTCGCCGGCATCGCCGTGGCCACCTGCCGCCGCCGCGCGCTCGCCGCCACCGCCCTCGGCACCGCCCTCGGCGGCGCCCTGCTCGGCGCGGCCGTCGCCGCCGGCCGCCGGCTCACCCTGTCCGACCTGCCCGCCGCGGCCTCCCGGCCCGCCGCCGGGGCGGTCTATGACGCCCTCACCGCGACCCTGCGCACCACGTCCTGGCTGCTCGTCGGCCTGGGGCTGGCGGTGGCCGCGGCCGCCTGGCTCACCGGCCGACTCCACCCCGCCCCGCGACATCCGCCCACACCCGCACCGCCCGCTCCAACCCCACCGCACCAACCAACCCGAGCCC
>NZ_JBHMCY010000001.1:4540-55026 GCF_042430725.1 Streptomyces cinereospinus
AACAACAGAGCCCACCCGCAACCAGCGGCGACCACGGCCACCCAGCTCACCGGCCGACTCCACCCCACCCCGCGACAACCGCCCACACCCGCACCGCCCGCTCCAACCCCACCGCACCAACCAACCCGAGCCCAAACCCGACCGCCTCCGACACCCGGAACACCCCGACCACAAAAACGACCCCGGGCATCACGACGACACCGTGCACAACCGCAACAACAGAGCCCGCCCGCAACCAGCGGCGACCACGGCCACCCAGCTCACCGGCCGGCTCGACCCCGCCCCGCGACATCCGCCAACACCCGCACCGCCCGCTCCAGCTCCACCTCGGCAACCGACCCGAGCCCGAGCCTGACCGCGTCCGGCGTCCGGTACGCCCCGACGCCGAAGGCGGTCCCGGGCGTCACGGCGATGCCGTGCGCGGCGGCGGCCGCGGTGAAGGTGTCCGCCCGCCACGGCGCCGGCAGCTGCCACCAGGCGTAGTAGGCCCGTGGATCGCCGCGTACGGCGAACGCGCCCAGCCACCGCCCGACGATCCGCTGCCGGCGCGCCGCGTCCGCCCGCTTGGCGGCCACCAGCCGCCGGACGGTGCCGTCCCCGATCCACCCCGCCGCCGCCTCCAGCGCGAACCGCCCCGCGCTCCAGCCGCCGGACCGGATCGCCTCCGCGACCGCGTCCACCCGCCGCGGCGGCACGACGAGGAAGCCGACGGTGAGTCCGGGCGCGACCCGCTTGGACAGACCGTCCACGACGTGGGTGAGGTGCGGCGCGTGCACGGCGAGCGGCGGCTCCGGCCGCAGGAAGGACCAGATGCGGTCCTCGACGACGGGGAGTCCCAGGCCGGTGACCGCGCGCGCCACCTCGGCGCGGCGCCGCTCGCTCATCGTCACCGACGTCGGGTTGTGCAGCGTCGGCTGGACGTAGAGGGCGGACAGGGGTGCGCCGCGGTGGGCGTCCAGCAGCGACTCGGGGCGCAGTCCGTCCTCGTCCGTGGCGAGCGGGACCAGCGTGATGCCGAGCCGCGCGGCGATCTCCTTCACCAGCGGGTACGTCAGCTCCTCGACGCCGACCCGGCCGCCGGGCCGGACCAGGGAGGCGAGGGCGGCGGCGATCGCCTGGCGGGCGTTGCCGGTGAACAGCACCCGCCCGGGGTCGGGGCAGCCGAGGAGCGCGGCGGCGGCCTCGCGGGCCGGGCCGGTGCCGGTGGCGGCGGCCGGGCGGAGGGCGTCGCCGAGGGCGTCCGGGCGCAGCAGGGGCGCGAGGGCGGGGGCGAGGAGGCCGGACTGGCCGGGGGCGGTGGGGTAGTTGAGTTCGAGGTTGACCGGGGCGGTGGTCGCCGGCTCGGCGAGCGCCCGCGCCCCCGGCTCCCGGGGCGCGGCCCGGACGAACGTCCCGCGCCCGACCTCGCCCACCACCAGTCCGCGGCGCACGAGTTCGCCGTAGACCCGCCCGGCGGTGGACGCGGCGATGCCGCGCCGCCGGGCGAACGCCCGCTGCGGGGGCAGCCGTTGGCCGGGCGCGAGCCGCCCGGCGGCGATGTCGGCCGCGACGGCGTCGGCCAGCGCCCGATAGTCGTCCACGCCGCCCGCCTCCACCGGATCGCGATTGCACCGAGGGCAAAGATCTTATTGCACTGAGGAGTTGGGCGGCCCTAGGGTCGATCACATGACTCCTTTCCTCGTATACGAGGACAAAGGCGCCGATACGTCGTCCCGGCTGCCCCTCGTCCTCGTCCACGGCCACCCCTTCGACCACACGATGTGGGCGCCGCAGATCGAGGCGTTCGCCCGCGGCCGCCGGGTCGTCGCCCCCGACCTGCGGGGCTACGGCGCCTCCCCGGTCACGCCCGGCAGCACCCCGCTGGCCCGCTTCGCGCAGGACCTCGGGGACCTGCTGGACGAGCTGCGGGTGGAGTCGTACGTGCTGGCCGGCCTGTCCATGGGCGGCCAGATCGCGATGGAGTGCTACGCCCGCTTCGGCGACCGCGTGCGCGGACTGGTCCTGGCCGACACCTTCCCGGAGGCCGACACGGCCCGGGGCCGGCGCGAGCGCAACGCGGCGGCGGACCGCCTGCTGCGGGAGGGCATGGCGGGGTACGCCGACGAGGTGCTGGAGAAGATGGTCGCCCCGACCGCGTCCGCCGAGGTCAAGGCGCACGTTCACCGCATGATGACCGGCACCCCGCCCGAGGGCGCCGCCGCCGCCCTGCGCGGCCGTGCCGAACGCCCCGACTACCGCGAGCTGCTGACCCGCGTCACGGTCCCGGCGCTGGTGGTGGTCGGCGCGGACGACACGTACACACCGGTGTCCGACGCCCGGGCCATGCACGCGCTGCTGCCCGGCTCCGCCCTCCACGTGATCGAGGGCGCGGCCCACCTGCCGAACCTGGAACGCCCCGAGGACTTCAACGCGGCGCTGGAGGCGTTCCTGGCCCGGGTGGACCCGTGAGCCCGGCCCGCGCCCCGGCCGCCCGGAACAGCGGGACCGGCCGGTCCTGACCGGACGTGATCAAACCGGTGATAATGGGGTCCATGTCCCGCGAGTTCCCCGTCAGTCTCACACCGCCCGACTGGCTGGTGAGGAACCTCCGGGCGCAGCAGGCGCCGGTCAACCGGCCCGCCGCCGCCCGGGCGGCCCTCGCCCTGGCCCTGCCGCTGGCCCTGGGGCTGGCCTTCGGCCGGCCCGACTACGGTGCCCTGGCCGCCATGGGCGCCCTCAACGGAGTCATCAGCGACACGGCCGCCGCCTACTGGCTGCGGGTGCTGAACATCGCCGTGCCGCAGCTCTTCGGCGCCGTCGGCGTCACCCTCGGCACCCTGGTGTACGGCCACGGCTGGGTCGCCGTGGCCGCCGTCACCGGCGTCGCGCTGGTCTCCGGGATGATCTCGACGATCGGCGCGGTCGCCTCGGTGTCCGGCCTGCTCCTGCTGCTCAACGCCGTCGTCGGGGCGGGACTGCCGCTGCCGGGCGCGTGGTGGCTGCCGGCGCTGCTGACCGGCGGCGGCGGACTGCTCGTCCTCGTCCTCGCGCTGCTCGCCTGGCCGCTGCGCGCCGGGGTCCCCGAGCGGCTCGCGGTCGCGGACACCTACCGGGCCGTCGCCGACCTGCTCGCCGGCTGCGCGGGCGGCTCGGAGGCGGCCTACGACGACGCCCGGCACACCGTGACCGGCGCCCTGGACAACGCCTACGACCTGGTCCTGTCCCACCGCGCCCGCCACCACGGCCGCAGTCCGGAACTGACCCGGCTGATCGCCCAGTTGAACGCCGTCACCCCGATCGTGGAGGCCGCCCCCGCCGTCCACCTGGCCGGCCGCCCGCTGTCCGACCGGATCCCGGCGGCCGTGCGCGCCATCGCCGCCGCCGTCGAGACCGGCCGCACCGCACCGCTGCCGCTCCGGCTGCCGGCGCCCACCACCGGGACCGCCCGCGCGGTGGACCACGCCCTGCGGCACGCCGCCGACGTCGTCACCGCGCCGGACGTCGACCCGCGCGGCGTCGACGACCGCCTCGGCGGCCCCGCCGCGCTGCGCGTCCGCACCGCCCGGGCCGCCCGGAACGCCGTCCTGTCGGCCAACTCCTGGCGCTACGGCCTGCGCCTCGCCCTGTGCATCGGCATCGCCCAGGCCCTGGTCTCCCTCGTCCCCGTCCCGCGCTCCTACTGGGTCGCCCTGACCATCACCTTCGTCCTCAAGCCGGACTTCGGCTCGGTCTTCTCCCGGGCCCTGCTGCGGGCGCTCGGCACGGTCGCCGGGCTGGTGGTGGCGGCGGGGGTGCTCGCGGAGGTGCCGCGCGGCTGGTGGGACGTGCTGGTCCTGCTGCTGCTCGCCCCGCTGATCCCGGCGCTCACGCCCCGCGGGTACGGCTACCAGACCGCCGCGATCACCCCGGTGATCCTGCTGCTGTCCGACATCCTCAACCAGCAGGGCACCGACCTGCTGCTGCCCCGCCTGGTCGACTCCCTCATGGGCTGCGCGATCGCCCTGACCGCCGGGTACCTGCTGTGGCCGGAGAGCTGGCACACCCGGGTCGGCGCCCGCCTCGCCGACGCGGTGGCGGACACCGCCCGCTACGTCGAGACGGCCTTCGCCGACACCACCGACCCCGCGGCCCGCGCCCGGATGCGCCGCCGCCTCTACCGCGACCTGTCCGGCATCCGCACGGAGTTCCAGCGGGCCCTGACCGAGCCGCCGCCCACCGGCCGCCGCGCCGCCGCGTGGTGGCCGCTGGTGGTCGCCGTGGAACGCATCGTGGACGCGACGACGGCGGCACGGGTCCGCGTGAAACACGGATCCGCGCCGCCGTCGAAGGCGGAGATCGACCAGGTGGCCCGGCAGCTGAGGGACCTCTCCGCGGGCCTGCGCCGGGCGGTGACCCTCGTCCCCGTCCGCGCCGACCTCACCGGCCCGGCGGGCAGCGTGCTGGAGCCCCTGCGGCAGGAGGTGGCGACGGCGCGGGCGATCACGTCACCGCACGCCTAGTGCCGCGGCACCAGCGGTGTCCTACCCCCGGCCACCCCCGGGCCCACCCGGCCGGCCGCCGCTCAGACGCCGATGTCGCCGCCGTCCTTGCGCCACACGGCCACGACCGCCGGCCGGTTGATCTTGCCGGGTCCGTCGGGCCAGGCGCTCAGCGGCTTCTCGGCGGTCGCCCCGTCGAGCTCGCCCGGGTGCTGCACCGCGACCAGGACCCGGCGGTCCTGGACGAGCGGACCGCAGGTCTCCGCGCCCTTCGGCACCGTCAGGAACTGCTTCAGCTCACCGCGCCGGTCACCGCGCGTGGCGACGCCGAACAGACCGTCGTGCGAGCCGAGCTGCGCGCCGTCGGTGGAGATCCACAGGTTGCCGTGGTCGTCGAAGGCCACGTTGTCCGGGCAGGAGATCGGGCTGACGTCGTCCTTGGGGAACCCGGCGAAGTAGGTGGCCGGGTCGTTCGGGTCGCCGGCGACCAGGAACAGCGTCCAGGCGAACATCGTGCTGTCGGCCCGGTTCCAGCGCTCGGTCAGCTCCAGGACGTGGCCGTGCTTGTTGGCGTTGCGCGGGTTGGCCTCGTCCGCCTTGGCGTTCGTGCCGACACCGCGGTTGGAGTTGTTGGTGAGGGCGACGTACACCTTGCCGGTGTGCGGGTTGGGCTCGATGTCCTCGGGCCGGTCCATCTTCGTGGCGCCGACCCTGTCGCCGGCGAGCCGGGTGAAGACGAACACCTCCTCGGCGGTCATGCCCTCGACGTGCGAGACGGCACCGTCCGCGGTCGCCGTGGCCAGCGGGATCCACTCGCCGCTGCCGTCGAACTCGCCGTCGCCCGGGAGCTTGCCGGTGCCGTCGATCTCGATCGCCGGGGAGTCGCCGGTGAGCTTGGCGACGTACAGGGTGCCCTCGTCCAGCAGCGAGAGGTTGTGCTCCCGCACGGAGCGCGAGTGGCCCTTCTTCATCCGCTTGCTGCCGACGAACTTGTAGAAGTAGTCGAACCGCTCGTCGTCACCGGAGTAGACGACCGGCCGGCCGTCCTCGGTCAGCCGTACGGTCGCGCCCTCGTGCTTGAAGCGGCCGAGCGCGGTGTGCTTGCGCGGCGTGGAGTGGGGGTCGTACGGGTCGAGCTCGACGACGTACCCGAAGCGGTGCACCTCGTTCGGCTCCTGCGCGACGTCGAAGCGCTTGTCGAAACGCTCCCACTTGCGCTCGGTGGCGCCGGTGCCGATGCCGTACCGCCTGTCGGTGGCGCGGCTGCTGTTGGCGAAGTACTGGTTGAAGTTCTCCTCGCCGTGCAGCGTGGTGCCCCAGGGGGTGACGCCGCCGGCGCAGTTGTTGAGGGTGCCGAAAGCCTTGGTGCCGGTCGGGTCGGCGGAGGTCTTCAGCAGGTCCGAACCGGCGGCGGGGCCGGTGATCCGGAACTCGGTGGTGGCGGTGACACGCCGGTTGAGCGGGTGCCGGGACACGGGCGTGAGCCTGCCGGTGCGGCGCTCGCCCTCGACCACGACGGCGGACAGCCCGTGGGCGGCCCAGGCGATCTCGACCTGCTCCCGGGTCGGGTTGGCGGCGTCGTAGCCGCGGAACATCAGGATCTCGTCGGTGTACTCGTGGTTGGCGACGAGGACCTGCCGGCCCGGCTCGCCGGGCAGCGGCAGCAGCGCGAGGAAGTCGCAGTTGTAGCCGAACTGGCCGGCCTGGGCCTCGGCGGTCTGCTTCTCCGGGTCGAAGGCGGGGGCGCCGCGCAGGATGGGCTCGCCCCAGCGGATGACGACGTTCTGGCCGTAGCCCTCGGGGACGGTCACGGCGTCGTCGGTGTTCGGCGCGACCGGCGTGAAGCGCAGGCCGCGGGCGCCCTTCGTGCCGGGCTTGGTCCAGTGGCCGGCAGGCGCGGCCTGCGCCTCGGGCGCGGCGGCGACGGTCACGGCGGTACCGGCGGCGGCGGCCGCGGTGACGACGGCGGCGGCGCGCATCACGCTGCGGCGGCTCAGGGCGCCGGCGATCACGTCACCGACGTACGGGTTGGCGGTGGTATTGGGCACCTCGTGGAAACAGGCGTCACCACAGCGGAACCGGCAGGTCAGAGCGGACCGTCCGCCCGCATGCGAGTCATTGGTCCGGATGATAGGCAGCAGATTGCGCACCTTGTACTCCCCTTGCTTCCCCTTGTATCCAGCGTGACGGACGGTAGGAGCACGTTTGTGCGGGAGTGGGGCGATCGAGTGAACTCAGCGTGAATCGGAAGTATCTGTAAGGAAGTTGAGCTTGGCCCGCAGAGCGTCTTGGACCGACCCTTGACGCGAACGCCGTCGGTTCCTTCCGGACCGCTAACCTTACGTGTCCGTCCTGGCCAGGGATTGACAGGCATCACCTCAGACGAAGGGTTGCGCACATGGGCATTCTCACTCTCCTGCGGAACGCATTCGGCCGCTCCCGAAAGGGCCGCACGCCCGAGGGAGAGGGTGTCCCCACGCAGCCGGAACCGACCCCGGCGGCCGCCTCCGGCCTCTCCGAGCCGCGCGAGGAGCAGCGGCCGCGCGAGGAGCACGAACTGGTCGCGGCGGCCTTCGACAAGGTGGCGACCTCCCGCCCCACCCACCCCGTTCCAGCCGCCCCCGAAACCCCGGACAGCGACGACAAATCCCCCGAACCCACCTCCCAGGACCACCCCCCGACCACCCCGGAGCAGCCCACTCCGACGGAAACGCAGGGTGACACCGGGCCGGGGGAGGACGAGACGCGGGGTGCCGTTGAGGCCGGGACCGAGACGCCGGGTGACGTTGAGACCGGGACCGAGACGCCGGGTGACGTTGAGACCGGGACCAAGACGCCGGGTGCCATTGAGACCGGGACCAAGACGCCGGGTGCCATTGAGACCGGGACCGAGACGCCGGGTGACGTTGAGACCGGGACCAAGACGCCGGGTGCCATTGAGACCGGGACCAAGACGCCGGGTGCCATTGAGACCGGGGCTGACGCCGAGGCGGAGACCGAGACGCGGGAGGACAGCGCGACTCGGGATGCCGCCGAGGCCAACGCGGAGACCGAGGCTCAGGGTGATGTCGAGCCCCGGGACGAGATCGCGGCGGAGACCGGGACCGAGACGCGGGACGACACCGAGACCGAGACGCGGGGTGACGCCGAGACGCGGGAGGACAGCGCGACTCGGGATGACGCCGAGGCCGAGGCGGAGACCGAGACGCGGGAGGTCAGCGGAGCTCGGGACGACGCGGAGGCCGAGGCCGAGTCGCAGAGCGTGACCGAGGCACAGGCCGAGGCGCAGAGCGTGACCGAGGCACAGGCCGAGGCGGAGCCGGAGACTGACAAGGCTGACACCGAGGCGGAGCCTGAGGCTGACACCGAGGCACAGGATGACGTGCGGCCCGCTCCCGAGCCGGAGACTGACACGCAGCCCGAGCCCGAGCCTCAGCCCGAAACGAAGGACGAGGCCGAGGACGAGGACGAGGCGGAGGCGGAGCCCGCACCGGGAGCCGAAGCAGTCACCGCACCCACCCCGGAAGCGACGACCGACCCGGAGACCGAAGCGAAGGCCCCGGCGGAGCCGCAGACCACCACCGAAACCGACCCGCAGCCCGAAGCCGACGTTCAGCCCCCCTCCGAGCCGCAGACCGACGCACAGGCCGACACCCCGACTGACACTGACACCGAAGCCGACGTGCGGCCCACCCCCGAGCCGGACGCCGACGCACATGCCGAGCCCGAGCCTCAGCCCGAAACGAAGGCCGAGGCGGAGGCGGAGGCCGAGGCGGAGGTCGAGGCGGAGCCCGCACCGGAAGCCGAAGCAGTCACCGCACCCACCCCGGAAGCGACGACCGACCCGGAGACCGAAGCGAAGGTCCCAGCGGAGCCGCAGACCACCACCGAAACCGACCCGCAGCCCGAAGCCGACGTTCAGCACCCTTCCGGGCCGGACGCCGACGCACAGGCCGACACCGCGACTGACGCCGACGTACAGCCTGCCCCCGAGCAGGAGGCCGAGATCCAGGCCGAGACCGAGGCGAAGGACGAGGCCGAAACCAAGCCGGAGCCCGCGCCGCAGGCCGAAGCAGAAACCAAGCCGGAGCCCGCACCGCAGGCCGAAGCAGAAACCGCACCCGTGACCGAGCCGGAGCCGGAGCCGACGCCGGAGCCCGAAGCCACGGTCGCCCCCCAGCCGCAGCCCGAGCCCACCACAGACGAGGCCCCCACCCCGCAGCCGGCGGCCGAGCCGCAGCCCGAGGCCGACCTCGCCGAGTCGTCGCATCCGGCACCCGAGACCCCCGCCCCCGCTGACTCAGCCGAGCCCGCGGCAGCGGCCGCCGCACCCGCCGACGGCGAGAACGCCCCACAGGCGCCACCCGCACCCGGCGACGAAACCGGCACGGATGGTGCGGGTGGTGCGGGTGGGAAGAACGAGCCCTCCGTACCCCAAACCCTCCGCACGGCGTACACCGCCGCCGCCACCACCCTCGCCGCCCACGGCCTCACCCCCACCTCCACCAGCCCCACCACCCCCACCAAGGTCTACCTCGTCCTGGACCGCTCCGCCTCCATGCGCCCGTACTACAAGGACGGCTCCGCCCAGGCCCTCGCGGAGCAGACCCTCGCCCTCGCCGCGCACCTCGACCCCGAGGCCACCGTCCGCGTCACCTTCTTCTCCACCGAACTCGACGGCACCGGCGAGCTGACCCTCACCGACCACGAGGACAGGATCGACGAGCTGCACGCCGGCCTCGGCCGGATGGGCCGCACCAGTTACCACGTCGCCGTCGAGGACGTCCTCACCCACCACGACGCCACCACGCCCCCCGGCACCACGCCCGTCCCCGCCCTGGTGATCTTCCAGACCGACGGCGCCCCCGACGCCAAGACCCCCGCCACCCAGGCCCTGGCCGGCGCGGCGAAGACCCACCCCCACGTGCACTTCGCCTTCGTCGCCTTCGGTGAACACGACAACAAGGCCTTCGACTACCTCCGCAAGCTGAAGACCGGCAACACGTCCTTCTTCCACGCGGGCCCCACCCCGAAGGAGCTCACCGACACCGAGTTCTACGAGGGCGTCCTCGCGACCTGGCGCCCGTAGGGAAAGCACCACCCGGCCGCCCGCCTCCCACCCCGCGAAACGGGAGCCGGGCGGCCCACCCGTGTCGGCTACGATTTCAAGGTTCGTAGACGCAGCGACCTGGGAGCAGCCCCCGATGGCTCGACACCTCATCACCAGCGCCCTTCCGTACATCAACGGGATCAAGCACCTGGGCAACATGGTGGGGTCCATGCTCCCGGCGGACGTCTACTCCCGTTACCTGCGCCAGCGCGGCCACGACGTGCTGTACATCTGCGCGACGGACGAGCACGGCACCCCGGCGGAGCTGGCGGCCAAGGAGCAGGGCCTGCCGGTCGCGGACTTCTGCGCCCAGGCGCACGACGCCCAGAAGGCGGTCTACGACGGCTTCGCACTCGCGTTCGACTACTTCGGCCGCAGCTCCTCCGCGCAGAACGTCGAGATCACCCAGCACTTCGCCCGCAAGCTCAACGAGAACGGCTTCATCGAAGAGCGCGCCATCCGCCAGGTCTACAGCCCCACCGACGGCCGCTTCCTGCCGGACCGCTACGTCGAGGGAACCTGCCCCCACTGCGGCTACGACAAGGCCCGCGGCGACCAGTGCGAGAACTGCACCCGCGTGCTCGACCCCACCGACCTGATCGACCCCCGCTCGGCGATCTCCGGCTCCACGGACCTGGAGGTGAGGGAGACCAAGCACCTCTTCCTGCTCCAGTCCAAGCTCCAGCACGAGGTCGAGGAGTGGGTCGCCCGGCACGAGGACGACTGGCCCCAGCTGGCCTCCTCCATCGCCCGCAAGTGGCTGAACGAGGGCCTGCACGACCGTGCCATCACCCGCGACCTGGACTGGGGCGTCCCGGTCCCGGCCGACACCTGGCCGGACCTGGCCGCCGAGGGCAAGGTCTTCTACGTCTGGTTCGACGCGCCGATCGAGTACATCGGCGCGACCAAGGAGTGGTCCGACCAGGACCCGCGGAACCGGGACTGGAAGTCCTGGTGGTACGACGTCGACACCGACGTGCGCTACACCGAGTTCATGGCCAAGGACAACGTCCCCTTCCACACCGTGATGTTCCCGGCCACCGAGCTGGGCGTGCGCGAGCCGTGGAAGAAGGTCGACTTCGTCAAGGCGTTCAACTGGCTGACGTACTACGGCGGCAAGTTCTCCACCTCCCAGAAGCGCGGCGTCTTCACCGACCAGGCCCTGGAGATCCTCCCCGCGGACTACTGGCGCTACTTCCTGATCGCCAACGCCCCGGAGTCCGACGACTCGTCCTTCACCTGGGAGCACTTCACCGCCACGGTGAACAAGGACCTCGCCGACACCCTCGGCAACTTCGTCAACCGTGTGCTGTCCTTCTCCAAGAAGCGCTTCGGCGAGGAGGTCCCGGCCGGCGGCGTGCCCGGCGCGGCGGAGGCGGCGCTGGGCGAGGAGATCGCCCGCCTGCTCGCCGAGTACGAGCAGCAGATGGAGGCCCTCCAGTTCCGCAAGGCCGCCGCGGCGCTGCGCGCGCTGTGGTCGGCGGGCAACTCCTACCTGGAGGAGAAGGCCCCCTGGCTGGAGATCAAGACCGACAAGGACGGCGCCGCGCTCACCCTGCGCACCGCGATGAACCTGATCCACCTGTACGCGGTGGTCTCGGAGCCGTTCATCCCGGCGACCGCGACGGCGATGCGGCAGGCCTTCTCGCTCGCCGACGACACCGCCGCCTGGGTCCCGGCCGACGAGGCGAAGGCCCTGTCCGCCGTCCCGGCCGGTACGCCGTTCACCGTGCCGCCGGTGCTGTTCGCCAAGCTGACGGACGAGGACCTGGCCGCGTACAAGGAGCGCTTCGGCGGGGAAACAGCCGCGTAACAGCCCTTCTCGGGCCCCTCACTCACCGGGTATACCTGGCCAAGATCACATGATCCCGTTCGTGTGACGTCCGAGTGGGGGGTCCACTTCCATGGCACTTTTCGGCAACGCCCACAGCATCGACCCGGGCCAGGCCGCGCAGGACTACGCGCGGCTGCTGGGTCAGGGGGAGCAGGTGCACGCCGCGTACCTGCTGATCCGCGACACCATCCTGTTCACCGACCGCCGCCTGATCCTGGTCGACAAGCAGGGCATCACCGGCAAGAAGGTGGAGTACCACTCCGTCCCGTACCGCAGCATCACCCACTTCGCGGTCGAGACCGCCGGCACCTTCGACCTCGACGCCGAGCTGAAGATCTGGCTCTCCGGCTCTCAGCTGCCGATCCAGAAGACCTTCACCAAGGGCGTCGACATCTACGAGGTCCAGGCCATCCTGACCCAGTTCGTCACGCGGTAGCCGCCGACAGCCAACGGCGCGACGATCACCGCGATCCATGGAGCTGGATGCCCCACACCGGGCGAGAACCGGTGCGGGGCACGTCGGTGAGGGGTCAGCTCCCGGACGCGTACGTCACGAAGTCCGCCCATGCCTCCGGGGCCACCGCGAGGCGGGGACTGGCGTCCCGGTACTTGGAGTCGCGGACGTGGACGGTGCCGGGGGTGGTGGCGACCTCGACACAGGAGTTGCCGTCGCCGCTGCTGCTGTAGCTGCTCTTGAACCACGCCGGTTCGGAAGCGTCACCGGCGGGGACCTTGCGGATCATGTCTCTCCCAGCAGTTGCTCGATGAAGGCCAACGACTCCCCCGGCGGGAGAGCCTGCGCCCGGTTGCTGCCATCCCACTGCTGTCGCGTCCTCGAACTGGAGCAACTCGATCTTGCCACTCCGCCCGCTGCCCTTCGATAAGCCGTGCGACAAAGCAGTCTTACGCCCCGTGACGACCTGGTGCGGGGCACATCAGTGACGAGTCAGCTCCCCGACGCATACGTCACGAAGTCCGACCACGCCTCCGGCGCAAGGGCGAGCCGGGGGCTGGCGTCCCGGTACTTGGAGTCGCGGACGTGGACGGTGCCGGGGGAGGAGGCAATCTCGACGCAGGACTCACCGTCGTTGCCGCTGCTGTAGCTGCTCTTCAACCACGCCGGTTCGGAAGCGTCACCGGCGGGGACCTTGCACATCATGTCTCTCCCAGCAGTTGCTCGATGAAGGCCAACGACTCCCCCGGCGGGAGAGCCGGCGCCCGGATGCTGCCATCCCACTGCTGTCGCGTCCTCGAACTGGAGCAACTCGATCTTGCCACTCCGCCCGCTGCCCTTCGATAAGCCGTGCGACAAAGCAGTCTTACGCCCCGTGACGACCTGGGTGCAGGGCACGTCAGTGACGAGTCAGCTCCCCGACGCGTACGTCACGAAGTCCGACCACGCCTCCGGCGCAAGGGCGAGCCGGGGCCCCGCGTCCCGGTACTTGGAGTCGCGCACGTGGATGGCGCCGGGGGTGGTGGCGACTTCGACGCAGGAGTCGCCTTCGTTGCCGTCGCTGTAGCTGCTCTTGAACCACGCCATTTCGGAGGCATCCCCGGCGGAGGCCTTGCGGATCATGTGTCTCCCAGCAGTTGTTCGATGAAGGCCAACGACTCCCCCGGCGGGAGAGCCTGCGCCCGGATGGTGCCATACCGCAGCTCGAGAATGCGGAGCTGCCTCGGGTCGGAGATCGGCCGCCCGTTGAACGCGCCATCGGAGCGCCCCACAGCAGTGCCGTCCTCAAACTTCAGCACTTCGATCTTGCCGTCCAGGCCCGGATGGGTCTCGCGGTGTGTCGGCATCACCTGGAGGGAGACGTTACGCAACCGCCCCACCTCCAACAGACGTTCGAGCTGCTGCCGCCAGACCATTGTGCCCCCGAGCGGCCGCCGGAGCGGCGCCTCTTCCAGGACGAAGCTGAGCGCAGGAGCAGGGTCCCGATCGAAGATCGACCGCCGAGCCATGCGAGCGGCGACCATCCGCTCGACCTCTTCCTCCGAGTACGGAGGTTGCCGTGACTCGAAAGCCGCCCTCGCGTGCTCGGGTGTCTGCAACAGCCCACTGATGCTGTGGCACACGTACACCCCGATCTCGACGGCCCGCGCCTCCATCTGCGCCAGGTCCCGAATCCTCTTGGGATACCGGACTCTCGCCACATCCTCCTTCATCGCGGCGAGCAACCCACCCGCCCCCAACACCCCGTCCGCCCTGTCCAGGAACTCCGGCCGGGGAATCCGCTTCCCACCCTCGATCTTGTAGACGAGGTCCTCGCCGTACCCCACCGCCTTGCCGAACTCGCCGGCGCGCATCCCCACGGCCTCGCGCCGCAGCTTCACCTGCCGCCCCACGGTGGCGACCACGGCTACGCCCCACTCGTCGTCCGGGTCCACCTCCCACCCCGGCTCGTCAGCCTCGGTCCTCAGCCGCCGAACCTCGCCGTCCACCGACATGCGCGCGCCCCTCCGTCGTACCGCCTCGTACCAGCCACGCCCTAGTCGTACGCGCCGCCCCGACAAGCCCGGACACCACCGGACGCCGACTGGACAGTCACCGTACGCAACCATGGCGTCACTCCCCAAGGTAGGCACATCCGGCCACGCTGGGTGACGTGAATCAGAAACTCCCCCAATCCGGCAGTCCCGTCCGCGACTTCAGCGTCCTGCTGTCCCCCACCCCCCGAGGCGCCCGCCTCGCCCGTCTGCTCGCCACGGAACAACTGCGGACCTGGGGGCTGCCGTTGGACCCGGCGCGGCTCATCGTGGCCGAACTGGCGAGCAACGCCGCCACCCACGGCCGCGTTCCCGGCCGGAACTTCCAGCTGTTGCTCCACGTGGTCGGCGAGACCCTCCGCATCGAGGTCACGGACACGCGCGGTGACCGGCTTCCACAGTGCCGCCTCGCCGACCCGACCGAAGAATCCGGCCGTGGTCTCACCCTCGTGGCCGCCCTGGCCGACCGCTGGGGCGTGATCCCGGGTCTGCCACCCCGCAAGACGGTCTGGGCCGAACTCACCTTCGCCGCCCCGCGATCACCGGCATCCGAGGGCCCACGCTCCGGCCGGACCCGCGCTCCCTATGCACTGCCCACCGGGGAGAAAGAACCCCGCCAAGCCCCACCCCTCCCTCCCGCCGGGCAGGCTCACTCCCGCGAGTGAATATGCCCGACTGGGCTGGATTCCGGCCCGGTTGCCTGCCTTACGCTCAGCGCCAGCAGCACACGACAACCCCAGACATGCGACGGCCCTCGCCGGGACTGGCATCCCAGTGCGAGGGCCTGACCACCGAGGAAGACAGGCCCTTCCCGATGGACACCGAAAACCGTAGCGCGCCGACGCGCGCCCAGTCCCGTATCCCGGCGAAAAACCACCCCGACGGGCACCGCACCGCCGGCGTCGTCCACGACCACGTCCGCCACACCGAGAACTTCACGGTGATCGGCAACGACCTGGCCCAGCACCCGGAGCTGTCCCTGCTCGCCATCGGACTGGCCTGCTACATCCAGTCCGTGCGGCCGGGCACCGCCGTCGACATCAAGACCCTCGCCGCCCGCTTCCCGGAGGGCCCCACCCGGATCGCCGCCGCCCTGCGGGAACTGGAAACCCACGGCTACCTGCGCCGCAGCCGCGAGCGCACCGCCACCGGCCGGATCGTCACCCGCACGGTCTCCAGCAACAGGCCCGGTCACCGCGCCGCCCGGGAGACGGCCACCCGCAGGTCCGCCGCCCGGCGCACGTCCCCCGACGAGCCCGCACCACGCAAGCATCTCCCCGCCGTCCCCCAGCCCTCGTACCCCGCCCCCGCCCTCCTCCAGACAGCCGTCGACGTGCTCGCCGGGCTGCGCCGCCACGACCCCCGCCTGCTCCTCTCCGCCACCGACGCCGAGCACCTCGCCCCGGGCGTCGCCGCCTGGCTGGAACGCGACCTCACCCCCACCGCCGTACGCCACGCCCTGACCGCGAACCTGCCGAACGAGCCCCTGATCCGCCCGGCCGCCCTCCTCGCCCACCGCCTGGCCTCCCAGGTGCCTCCCCCGCCGCCGTTCCGGCCCCCGGCCTCACCTGTCCCCGAGCCCCGCCGTCCCCTCCAGACCTGCGACGGCTGCGACCGCGCCTTCCGGGCGCCTGAGCCGGGCCGGTGCCGCGACTGCCGATCCGACGATCTCCACCCAGAACCTGCCGCTCTACGAAAGCCGGACCGGTGGGCGGCACTGAGCGGCTGTGACCGGCGCCAGCCGGCGTGAGCGCGGGCGTGCGCTGCTCAGGGACGATTCGGTAGCCGCCGAGGCCGCCGCGCGCCTCCTCGAAGAGGCGGGCACCGAAGAACGCGGGACGGTGAGGGGGTCGAGGGTGCCTCGGTCCCGCACGGTTGACGAGCGGGGCCGTCATCGAGGTGATCCGCTCAGCAACGGCTCAGACTCGTCCGGCGCCCGGGTGAAGACCGCGACGGGCTGGGGCGGCATCGAGGCGCTGTCCTGCCACCTCTCCGGCACCCGATCCGGAAAAGCCGAAGGGCACCCGGGAAGACCCGGGCGCCCTTCGCGCTGCGGCCGCCTACTTCGGCTGCGGCTTGCGCACCGACAGGTGCAGCTCCTTCAGCCGGGCCTCCTCCAGCTCCGTCGGAGCGCCCATCATCAGGTCCTGCGCGTTGCCGTTGAGCGGGAACGCGATGGTCTCGCGGATGTTCGGCTCGTCGGCCAGCAGCATGACGATGCGGTCGACGCCGGGCGCGATACCGCCGTGCGGCGGGGCGCCGAAGCGGAAGGCGCGCAGCATGCCGGCGAACTTCTCCTCGACGGTCTCCCGGTCGTACCCGGCGATCTCGAAGGCCTTGAGCATGATCTCCGGCTCGTGGTTCCGGATCGCGCCGGAGGACAGCTCCACGCCGTTGCAGACGATGTCGTACTGCCAGCCCAGGATGGACAGCGGGTCCTGGGTCTCCAGGGCCTCCAGGCCGCCCTGCGGCATGGAGAACGGGTTGTGCGAGAAGTCGATCGCGCCGGTCTCCTCGTCCTTCTCGTACATCGGGAAGTCGACGATCCAGCAGAAGCGGAAGACGCCCTCCTCGAAGTGGCCGGCCCGCTTGGCGGCCTCGACGCGCACCGCGCCCATGATCTTGGAGACCTCGTCGAACTCGCCCGCGCCGAAGAACACCGCGTGCCCGGCGGCCAGCGACAGCCGCTTGGTCAGCTCGGCGACGTTCTCCTCGGTGAGGAACTTCGCGATCGGGCCGGACAGCGTGCCGTCCTCGCCGACCCGCACCCACGCCAGACCCTGGGCGCCCAGCGAGACGGCGTACTCGCCGAGCTGGTCGAAGAACTTCCGGGGCTGCGCGGCGACGTCCGGCACCGGCAGCGCCCGGACGTGCTTGCCCGCGAACGCCTTGAAGGCGGAGCCCTCGAAGATGTCGGTGATGTCCGCCAGCTCCAGCCGGGCGCGCAGGTCCGGCTTGTCGGAGCCGTACTTGAGCATCGCCTCGCGGAACGGGATCCGCGGGAACGGGGAGGTGACGTGGCGGCCGCCGCCGAACTCCTCGAACAGCTCGGTCATCAGCTTCTCGACCGGCTGGAAGACGTCCTCCTGCTCGACGAAGGACATCTCGATGTCGAGCTGGTAGAACTCGCCCGGCGAGCGGTCCGCGCGGGCGTCCTCGTCGCGGAAGCAGGGCGCGATCTGGAAGTAGCGGTCGAAGCCGGAGATCATCAGCAGCTGCTTGAACTGCTGCGGGGCCTGCGGGAGGGCGTAGAACTTGCCCGGGTGCAGGCGGGACGGGACGACGAAGTCGCGGGCGCCCTCTGGAGAGGTCGCGGACAGGATCGGGGTCGCCATCTCGTTGAAGCCCAGCGCCGTCATCTTGTGCCGGATCGCCGAGATGACCGCCGTGCGCAGCATGATGTTGCGGTGCATGCGCTCGCGTCGCAGGTCCAGGAAGCGGTACTCCAGGCGTCGCTCCTCGTTGACCCCGTCCTCGGTGTTGATCGTGAAGGGCAGCGGGGCGGCCGCGCCCAGCACCTCGACCTCGCCGACCTCGATCTCGATCTCGCCGGTGGGCAGGTCGGGGTTGATGTTCTCGGCGCCGCGGGAGACGACCTGGCCGTCGACGCGGACGACGGTCTCCTTGGAGAGCTTGTCCAGCGCCTCGTAGGCGGCCGTGTTCGGCCGGGCGACCAGCTGCGTGATGCCGTAGTGGTCGCGCAGATCGATGAAGAGGATGCCGCCCAGGTCGCGCCGATTGTGCAGCCAGCCACTCAGCCGGACGTCGGTGCCGACGTCAGAGGCGCGGAGCTCGCCGCAGGTGTGGGACCTGTACCGATGCATCGTCGTTCATCCAGCCTTCGCAGATCGGGGGTGTTTCACGTGAAACACCCCCAGGGTACCGGCCGCCCGGCGGGGCCTCTCCTCCATTACCGGTGCGCGGCTTCGGTGGCAGCACCCGAACACCTCTTCTTAGAGTGGGACAATGCGCACTGCTGAGCCCCTGCCCGCCGTGGGGCAGGTCCTCGCCGCCCTCGCGACCGGCCTGTGGCACTGGGACACGGCCACGAAGCTGGTCACGGTGGACGCCGAGGCAGCTCGGCTGCTCGGGCTGCCCGCCGAACAGGTGACCCTCACCGAGGCCCAGGCCAGGGCCCGGCTGCACCCCGTGGACTGGAACGAGATCGTCAGCGTGGTAGACCTCGCCGCCGCCGAGGGCACGCTCGCCGAGGTCCGGGTACGGATCATGGACGAGCGGGGCCGGGTGGTCCGTACCGTACGCAGCCGCTGCAAGCCGAGCTACGACCGCGCACGCCGGGCGTTCGAGCTGATCGGCACCCTCCAGGAGGTCACCGACCCCTCGCCGGGCACCCCCGCGGGCCGTCGCACGGTCACCGGGGACTGGCGGCGCTCCCGGGAGGCGTTCCTGCTGGACGCGGGCCGGGCCCTGGCCGAGGCCCGGTCCACCGCGGAGGTGCTGCGAGTCGCGGCCGGGCTGTCGATGCCGGGCTTCTCGCCGGACGGGCTCGCGGTCTTCGGCGTGGAGGGCGACCGGCTGACGATCATGGGCCACCACGGGCACCTGCCCAGTGACGAGAACCCGTTCGTGCACATGGCCCTGGAGACGGACTTCCCGGCGGCGGAGGTCGTGCGCACCGGCCGCGCCGTCTACCTCTCCTCGCCCGAGCAGTACAAGTCCCGCTACCCGCTCACCTGGCGCCTCGCCGAGCGGTTCGGCCGCCAGTCCTGGGCCTTCCTGCCGCTCACCGTCGCCGGGCGCACGATGGGCGCCTGGCTGGCGGCGTTCGCCCATCCGGTCAGCTTCACCCCGGACGAGCGGTCCGTGCTGACCACGGTCGCCCGGATGCTCGCACAGGCCCTCAGCCGGGCCGGCGTCGCCGAGTCGGAGCGGGAGCTGACCGACGGCTTGCAACGCTCCATGCTGCCCTCGCTGGGCCCGGAGATCCCCGGCATGAGCGTCGCCGCCCGCTACATCCCCACCGGCGGCGGGCTCCAGGTCGGCGGCGACTGGTACGACATGATCCCGCTGCCCACCGGCCGGTTCGCCCTCGTCATCGGCGACGTGCAGGGGCACGACGTGCGGGCGGCGGGCCTGATGGGCCAGCTGCGCACCGCCCTGCGGGCGTACGCCTCGGAGGGCCATCGCCCCGACGCCGTACTGTCCCGCGCCTCCCGCTTCCTGCACGGCATCGGCGCCGCCCACGAGGACCCCGGCGATCTGCGCTTCGCGACCTGCCTGTACGTCGAGGCCGACCCCGCGACCGGGGCGCTGGCCATCGCCCGCGCCGGGCACCCCGACCCGGCGATCCGGATGCCGGACGGCACGGTCATGAATCGCCCGACGGCCGGCGGGCTGCCCCTCGGCATCGACCCGGACGCCGACTACCCCACCACCGAGCTGGTCCTCCAACCGGGCGAGACCATGCTGATCTGCACCGACGGCCTGATCGAGACCGGCGGGCACGACCTGGAGACCGGCTGGGCGCGCATCCGCGCCATCCTGGAGGAGCATCGGGGCGGCCTGGAGGAGCTGGCCGACTCCCTGGTCCAGGCCGTGCACGGGCCGTCGTCCCACCACACCACCGGCCCGCTCGCCGACCGGCGCGAGGACGACATCGCCCTGCTGCTGCTGTGCCGGGAGGGCGAGGGCTGCGGCTGCGGCGACACCGCCCCCGTCCGGCCGCGGATGCGGCGCACCATACTGACGGTGGCGCAGGCCGAGCCGGAGCGCGTCGCCGTGGCCCGGCAGCAGCTGCGCGAGCTGCTGCACGACTGGGGCAGTGCCGACCAGGTCGACTCGGCGGTGCTGCTGCTGTCCGAGATGCTCACCAACGTCCTGGTGCACACCGACACCGACGCGCTGCTGGTCGCCGAGGTCGCCGGGGAGCCGGGCGCGCGGCGGATGCGGGTGGAGGTGACCGACACCGGCGACGACCTGCCGCACCGGCGCCACCCCGGGGAACTGGCGTCCTCCGGCCGAGGACTGATGCTGGTCGAGCTGCTCGCGCACGCCTGGGGGGTGGACCCGCGGGGCGAGGGCAAGAGCATCTGGTTCGAACTGCGCGAGCCGGACGGCTCGGCGGACCCGGCCGAGCCGGACGGCTCGGCCGGGTCCGCCGGCCCGGACGGACGGCCACCGGCGTAGCGGCACGGCACACCCACCCGGCCCACCCGAGCCCCGCGCCAGGAGCCAGGAGCCAGGAGCCAGGAGCACGCTACGGCCCGCCCACGGCCCGCACCGGAAGACCCCCGCGCACGCTACGGCCACCCACGCCCCGCACCGGAAGACCCCGGGCGCGCTACGGCCCGGACGGCTCCGGCGCCGCCGCCCGCCGTACCCGCAGCTCGCTCACGACCCCGAAGGCGGCGGCGGTGAGCGGGACCGCCAGCAGCATGCCCAGGATCCCGGCGACCGACGCCCCGGCGGTGATGGCGACCATCACCACCGCCGGATGCATCTGCACGGTCCGGCTCTGGATCATCGGTTGCAGCACATGCCCCTCCAGCACCTGCACGGCGAGCACCACCCCCAGCACCCACAGCGCGATCACGAACCCCCGGTCGGCGAGCGCCACCAGCACGGCCACGGCTCCGGACAGGACCGCGCCGAGATAGGGGATGTACGCGCCGACGAACACCAGCGCGCCCAGCCCGACCGCGCCCGGCACCCGCAGGACCAGCAGCCCCACCGTGATGCACACGGCGTCGATGAAGGCGATGAAGGTGGTCCCGCGCATGAACCCCTCCACGGCCCGGAAGGCCCGCCGCGCCATGGCCTCCAGGGTGTCGGCGGTGCCAAGCGGGGCGAGCGCGCGCAGGCTGCCGGAGGCGCGGTGGGAGTCCCGCAGGAAGAAGAAGACGAGCAGCAGCGCCAGTACGGCCATGGCGATGGTCTCGCCGACCACGCTGACCCCGCTGAGCACCCCGGAGGCGGCCGTCCCGCCGAACTTGCTCAGCAGGCCGCGGACGTTGGAGACGATGTCGTCCAGCGAGGTGCCGGCCGCCCCGAAGTGCACGGCGATGCCCCGCGCCGCCTGCCTCAGCGAGGCGACGATCTGGTCGCCGGAGCCGACGAGCGCGGCGACCACGATGTAGACCGCCCCGCCGACCACCGCCACCACGGCGACGCAGGTCAGCGCGGCGGCCACGGACCGGTTGACGCCGACCTTGACCAGCCGCCGGTACAGCGGCCCCAGCAGCGCGGTGCCGAGCAGCGCGAGCAGCACCGGCACGACGGCCGTGCGCAGCTCGCCGCAGAGCAGGATTCCGACCCAGCCGACTCCGGCGGCCAGGAGCACGGTCGCGCACCAGGCGGCGAACCGCCTTACGGGCAAGGGGAGCAGATCCACGTCTCCCACCCGACCACGCCGCGGCCGGGCTGTCCTGCGCGGACGGCCCGGCCGGGTGACACCGCGTCAGGACGTCAGTCCCGCGGACCGCTCCCCGTCATGCCGTGCACGGCCGGGACCGTCCCCAGGCAGGGTCGAGAACAGACCGCGAGGATCGAGCAACGCCGACGACGTCGTGAGAACAGACATTCGAGTCGCTGCCCGGGCTGACGCCCTCGCTGCTCCTCGCGGCGAGGGGCGGTACCGGCCTGGTCACAGATCACCTCCGTCTGGCTGCCGGTGTCCTGCCGTCTCAATCTTTGCGCTTAAGGGTGGCTGCGAGGTCGAGGCGCGCTGTGAACGGGTACGGCGAGACAAGGCGGTCGTCGTGCGTCAGTGGCGGCAGCTGGTCCTACGCCAGCCTCCCGTCGCACCCGGAAGAGACGGACGAGGCGTTCTGGCGCAAGTGCTGAACACCGGGCGCCAGAACAATCGCACTCACTGGTGAGTGATCCCCGTGGGGAGGCGACGGAACCGCCTCCCCACGGGGTCTCGCAGCGTATCCCACCGCGGTGGTAGGGATCCAGGTCACAAGATCGGCAGAAGATGGTTCACAAGAGCATCCGGCTGGTACACGCGGTCATCCTCGTGTTCTCTGCGTCGCTGGCATTCCTCCTCGTCATGAACATGGACGAAGTGACACCCCTCCAAGCCAACGCTTCCGTCACGGTGACGTCGTGGAACCAACGCGAGGGCGCAGGTCAACTGCGGGAAGAGATCGCCGACTTCGCCGTGAGGAACGGCATCACGGTGGCTCAGCTGATCCCGGACCTCAGAGACCACAAAGGTCGTCGGCACCTCTACCTCGTGGACGGTGATCCTTCCGTTCCCGGAGAAGCATGGCTGCGGGACGGCTATCCGGACTTCTCTCGGGCCGTCAGTACAGAAGTACACCCGTTTGGCCGGCTGACGGACCACACTCTCCTCGGCCAGTACGAAGTCTTCAGCGACCCGGACAAGGCCGTCACCCTTGCCGCCTTCCTCCAGTCCAAGGGAGCTGTCGCTGCCCCGAACGAGCGCTGGACCGTGCGCACCCTGAGCGACGGATACGGTGGCAGCGGATTCACCGACGCCTGGCTCATGACAGGTCTCCTCGTCGTCACCCTGACCGGCGCCGGAGTGCTGCTCAGCACGCGGGCCTACGGCGTGGGCCGCCTCCAGGGCCTGTCCGGTGGTCAGCTCCTGATGCGCGATCTACGGCAGACGGCCCGCTTCTGGGCGTTGACCGCCGCGGCTGTGAGTGTGACGGCAATCGTGGGTTTGACTGTCTTCAACGGACTGGCGGGCTTCGCCCGCTACGCACTTGCCGTTCTCGTGATCGCCGCGCCCCTTCTTCTCGCGACCTTGGCCGCACACGCGCTCACTCTGTGGCTCACCTTCCGCGTCGGGGTACTCGCAGCCGTAAAGGGCGAGTTGCCAGGGAGGACCGCGTCGTTCGCGGCGTACGCCATACGCGTCCCGGTGCTCGCGCTCGCGCTGATGCTCCTGAGCCAAGCAATGACCGCTGCGGCAGACCTGAACGACCGTGAGCGTTCCTATGACGCCTACGCCAAGCTCGGCCAGACATCGATCCTCACCGAGGGGAACGCATACACCGAAGAGGACCAGGAGAAGTCGGAGCGCGTCCTCGGCCCCTGGCTGCGCAAGGAAGACCGCGCCGGCCACGTCATCGTCGCTTCGCGGTCTCCATTGGCCTCCGACTCTCCCGGGGGAGCCGGCCGAGAAGTGCTGATCGTGAACGAAGCGTTCCTGGATGCTCAACACGTGCTGGACGCACAAGGGCAGCGATTCTCCGCGGGCCGTGTACGCCAAGGCTCTGCCAAGGAACCCCCGGTCCGCGTCCTCGTACCCAAGTCATTTGGCGAGGAGCGCGAGAGCATCGTCCGCAGCGTGGTGAAGATGCCCATCAGGCAGACTGACGCAGGCACCACACCACGCTTCGAGTCTGAGCTTGTAGCTGACAGCCAGAAGGTCTTCGCCTACACCCCGGAAGGCAGTGGACCGGTCACACCTGGGTCCTGGAGTCTCGAAGCGTCATTCGTCCAGAACCCGATCATCGTGGTCTTTCCTTCACGACTCGGCCTGCTGAGCGACTTGTCCTACACCGCGTTCGCCACCCAGGGCGGAGTGCTCTTCCCCGACCCCTCCCACGTCCAAGCAGCCCGCGACGCCAACCCGGCGCTCGCGCGACAGATCGTGGCCGTCACTCCTGTTGCCGAGCAGGTGGCCCAACAGATGCGCACCCTCTACGGAGAGTTTCGCCTCATGGTGTTCAGCGCGGTGGCGGGGGCCGCGGTACTGGTCATCACGGGACTCGGCGCCTGCATGACCCACGCTCGCCGCAACGCACAGAACATATTCGCCCGGCACGTCACCGGTTGGCGCTTCACGACGACCCATCGGGTGCTCCTCGGCGTGGAGACAGCGGCGGTTGCAGCTCTGCTGGCATGGGGACCCTTTCAGGTGTGGCGTGACAACCGGGAGCTCGACGAGTTCGCGCGGCTGGGGATACCTGCCCCCTTCCCACCCTCGGAGATGTCCGGAGCCGAGTGGGCCGCCGCGGGCTCACTGGCTGTGCTCTGCCTGGGCTCGGTGCTCTGGAGTCTGGCCGTCTTCCATCGACGCATCGTGAAGGAGGGCGCGAGCGAAGCATGACCGGCGTACCGACGATGCGGCCGTACTCAGAAGTCGAGGAGCACACAGTGATCGAGATCGAGGAGCTGGGGAAGTCCTACGGGACCAGGACCCTGTGGAAGGACGTCACCTTCTCCCTGAAGAGCGGGCAGCTGACAGCACTTTCCGGCCCGAGCGGTTCCGGGAAGTCCACTCTGCTCAATTGCCTAGGCCTGTTGGACAAGCCTTCAGCCGGTGCCATCCGCCACGAGGAGCGCGACATCACGCGGCTGGTGCCCGGTGCCGCACGCCGTTTCCGGCGGGATGTTCTCGGCTACCTGTTCCAGAACTACGCGCTGGTGGAGAACGCCACCATCGCCCAGAACCTGGACATCGCACTCAAGGTGCGAAAGCGCAAGGGGGCGACCGCGAAGGCGGCGATGGCTCAGGCCCTGGAACGGGTTGGGCTCGGCGGCCGAGGGCAAGATCGCGTCAGTCAACTGTCGGGCGGCGAACAGCAGCGCGTCGCACTCGCTCGCCTGCTGGTCAAAGAGCCCCAACTGGTTCTCGCGGACGAACCTACGGGAGCACTTGACCGCGACAATACCGAGATGGTCGTGGGCGTTCTCCGGCAGATGGCTGACGCAGGATGTGCCGTGGTCATAGCGACGCACGACGACTGGGTGCGCGAGCAGTGCGACCAGCTCTTCGACGTGTCGACGTCTGCTCCGGCAAGCTCCACCACCGGGTGACCTTCTCGGATCTCTCGACGGCAGCGCCGTCCCGAAGCGCGAAGGCCCCTACCGGTGAGCACCGGTAGGGGCCGGACCACGCCCCCGGACGTTCGATGCTTGATTCTCCAGCCCGACATCCCGAGTTGGCGGTACTTCCCGCTCCGCAGATCGGTGTTCGGCCGGAACCGTTCCGAGCCGTCCCGCGCCCACCGGCAGGGGAAGCCCCCCGCAGGTCACCGACCTGATTGATCACCAGGAGATCAAGAAGGCGGCAGCGAGCGCGGCGCCCCTACCCTGTCCCAGCTGTGCTCGTCCGCCTGTCGCTTCAGCGAGCCCTACAGGCCGCCCTCGGACATCCCGTGCACGGCCGGGATCGTGCCCAGCCGTCCCTTCTGGAAGTCCTCGAACGCCTGCTGAAGCTCTTCCCTGGTGTTCATCACGAACGGGCCGTAGTGGGCCATCGGCTCCCGGATGGGCCGCCCGCCGAGGAGGACGACCTCCAGGTCCGGCGTGTGGGAGTCCTGCTTCTCGTCCGCGCGGACGGTCAGCGAACCGCCGGCGCCGAAGACCGCCGTCTGGCCCAGGTGGATCGGACGACGCTCGGCACCGACCGAGCCCTTGCCCGCCAGTACGTACGCGAGCCCGTTGAAGTCCTCCCGCCACGGCAGCGTGGTCTCCGCGCCCGGCGCCACCGTCGCGTGGATCATCGTGATCGGCGTGTGCGTGATGCCGGGACCGGCGTGGCCGTCCAGCTCACCGGCGATCACGCGCAGCAGCGCGCCGCCGTCGGGCGTGGTCAGCAGCTGGACGTTGCCGCCGCGGATGTCCTGGTAGCGCGGGGCCATCATCTTGTCCTTGGCCGGCAGGTTCACCCACAGCTGGAGCCCGTGGAAGAGACCGCCGGACATGACCAGGGACTCCGGCGGGGCCTCGATGTGCAGCAGACCGGAGCCGGCCGTCATCCACTGGGTGTCGCCGTTGGTGATGGTCCCGCCGCCACCCTGGCTGTCCTGGTGGTCGAAGACACCGTCGATGATGTAGGTGACGGTCTCGAAGCCCCGGTGCGGGTGCCAGGGGGTGCCCTTGGGCTCTCCGGGCGCGTACTCCACCTCACCCATCTGGTCCATCATGATGAACGGGTCGAGGTGGCGGTAGTTGATCCCCGCGAACGCCCGGCGCACCGGGAAGCCCTCGCCCTCGAATCCGCTCGGCGCGGTCGTGACGGCGAGCACGGGACGTGCCACGGCGTCGGCCGGCGCGGCCACACGGGGCAGCGTCAGCGGGTTCTCGACGGTCACTGCGGGCATGTCGGTACCTCCTTGGGCGGCGTGTGTCCCACTTTAGTTGAGCGTTGAACTTCTTGCCACTCGAACCACGGACGCGCCGCGAACATTCCCGGAGCGTCGAACGCGAGCGGACGCGGAGCGGCGGACGCGAGCGGGAGGTGGAGCGGCGGCGGCGAGCGGGAGGTGGAGCGGCGGCGGCGAGCGGGAGGTGGAGCGGCGGCGGCGCGCAGGAGGTGGAGCGGCGGCGGCGAGCGGGAGGTGGAGATCCTTCACGGCCCCCGGGACCCGGACCGCACCGCCAAGGCCGGCCGGGGCACCGCGTGGCCGCCGCTCGGGGCGGCGCCGCCGCCGGCCCCACGGTCGGCGGCGGTCCTGGCCGGGCCGTCGACGATGGTCCGGGCGGTCGCCCCGGCGCCGCGTACGCCGCCGCGTCGGGCGCAGGCAGCGTGCTGCTCGCCGCCCAGGGCGAGGGCGCGCCCGGCGGCCGGCTCCGGGGGCTCGGCCCCCTGGCGGGGTGTTTCGGGCCGGCCTGCACGATCCACGGCTGGGCGACCGGGCGGACGTACCCGACACCGCGCCGACGCGGCACCGTCGTCAGGGGCGGCCGAAGTTCTCATTCGAGACCGGCACCCCTGCGCCGACACCGGCACCGGCACCGGCACCGGCGAGAACACATCGTGGCCACGGATATGCGGTGGCGCACCCCGCGCCGGTCCGGCGCGGCCTCTCCGGCACACAGCCGGGCCACGGAACCGGACCGGACGCTCGGGACCGGGCTCGCGGGGTCGGCAGACGTCACGCACGCACCGCAGGGAGCGCGGACGCCGGTCCGCAGGGGTTCGGGATCAGTCGCGGACGAACGGGATCAGCCGTACATCCGGCGCATCGCGAAATCGACCATCTGCTCGACGGCCTTGGCGTCGAAGACCATCCGGTGCTCGCCCTCCATGTCGAGGACGAACCCGTAGCCGGTCGGCAGCAGGTCCAGCACCTCGGCACCGGTGATCACGAAGTACTTGGACTCCTTGCCCGCGTACCGGCGCAGTTCCTTGAGCGTGGTGAACATGGGGATCACCGGCTGCTGGGTGTTGTGCAGGGCGAGGAATCCGGGGTTGTCGCCGCGCGGGCAGTAGACCTTGGACGTCGCGAAGACCTGCTGGAAGTCCTCGGCGGCCAGCTGCCCCGTGGTGAAGGCGCGCACCGCGTCCGCGAGCGACGGCGGCGACGGCTCGGGGTACAGCGGCGGCTGCTGCCCGTAGCCCCCCGCACCGGGCATCTGCTGCTGCGGCTGGGCGTACTGCTGCCCCACGCCCGCGCTCTGGTCGTAGCCGTACATGCACGCAAGAGTACTGACCGGCCGCGAGGGCTGAGTCACAGATACCGGGAACGGGGTTGCTTCTTATTACCGACGGGTAGCATCATCTCAGTTACCAGTCGGTACGGAATGTGGGCGCGAGGATCTCAGTGCCTCGCCGATCTCTCTCAACGGAGCCAGTCGCCATGGGGCACTACAAGTCAAATCTCCGCGACATCGAGTTCAACCTCTTCGAAGTGCTCGGGCGCGACAAGCTGTACGGCACCGGCCCGTTCGAGGAGATGGACGTCGACACCGCCAAGAGCGTCCTGGACGAACTGAGCCGGCTCGCGGAGCACGAGCTCGCCGAGTCGTTCGCGGACGCCGACCGCAACCCGCCGGTCTTCGACCCGGAGACCGGCACCGCGCCGGTCCCCGCGTCCTTCAGGAAGAGCTACCAGGCCTTCATGGACTCGGAGTACTGGCGCCTGGGCCTGCCGGAGGCCATCGGCGGCACGACGGCTCCGCCGTCCCTGATCTGGTCGTACGCGGAGCTCGTCCTGGGCGCCAACCCGGCCGTGTGGATGTACTCCTCCGGCCCGGCCTTCGCCGGGATCCTGTACGACGAGGGCAACGACGTCCAGAAGCGGATCGCGCAGCTCGCCGTCGAGCGGCAGTGGGGCTCCACCATGGTCCTCACCGAGCCCGACGCGGGCTCCGACGTGGGCGCCGGCCGCACCAGGGCGGTGGAGCAGGAGGACGGCTCCTGGCACATCGAGGGCGTGAAGCGGTTCATCACCTCCGGTGAGCACGACATGTCGGAGAACATCCTCCACTACGTCCTCGCCCGCCCCGAGGGCGCCGGCCCCGGCACCAAGGGCCTGTCCCTCTTCCTCGTCCCGAAGTACCTCTTCGACGTCGAGACCGGCGAGCTGGGCGAGCGCAACGGCGTCTACGCCACCAACGTCGAGCACAAGATGGGCCTGAAGGCCTCCAACACCTGCGAGATGACGTTCGGCGACAGGCACCCCGCCAAGGGCTGGCTGATCGGCGACAAGCACGACGGCATCCGCCAGATGTTCCGCATCATCGAGTTCGCCCGGATGATGGTCGGCACGAAGGCCATCTCCACCCTGTCGACGGGCTACCTCAACGCGCTGGAGTACGCCAAGGAGCGCGTCCAGGGCCCCGACCTGGCGCACTTCATGGACAAGACCGCGCCCAAGGTCACCATCACCCACCACCCCGACGTGCGCCGCTCGCTGATGACGCAGAAGGCGTACGCGGAGGGCATGCGCGCGCTCGTCCTCTACACCGCCTCCGTCCAGGACGCCATCGCCGTCAAGGAGGCCGCCGGCGAGGACGTCTCCGCCGAGCACGCGCTGAACGACCTGCTCCTGCCGGTCGTCAAGGGCTACGGCTCCGAGAAGGGCTACGAGCAGCTCGCCCAGTCGCTGCAGACCTTCGGCGGCTCCGGCTTCCTCCAGGAGTACCCGATCGAGCAGTACATCCGGGACTCCAAGATCGACACCCTGTACGAGGGCACCACCGCGATCCAGGGGCAGGACTTCTTCTTCCGGAAGATCGTCCGCAACCAGGGCGCCGCGCTGAACTCGCTCGCCGAGGACATCAAGAAGTTCCTCGCCCTCGGCACCGGCGGCGACGAGCTGTCGGCGGCCCGCGAGCAGCTCGCCAAGGCCGCCGTGGAGCTGGAGGCGATCGTCGGCCTGATGCTGACCGACCTCGCGGCCACCGAGCAGGACGTCAAGAACATCTACAAGGTGGGCCTGAACACCACCCGCCTGCTGATGGCCTCCGGTGACGTGATCGTCGGCTACCTGCTGCTCAAGGGCGCCGCCGTCGCCGCCGAGAAGCTCCGGACGGCCTCCGCCAAGGACCGGGCGTTCTACACCGGCAAGATCGCGGCGGCGAAGTTCTTCGCGGCCACCGTGCTGCCGGGCGTGACGCTGGCCCGCAAGGTCGCCCAGGGCGTCGACCTGGACCTGATGGAGCTGGACGAGGCGGCCTTCTAGGCCCCCTCCCGGCACCGCCCGCCCGTCGCCGCCGGCCGGCGGCGCGGCCCGCACCCCGCCCGGACGAGGGCCCGCTCCCGCCAGGGGGAGCGGGCCCTCGTCCGTCGTTAAGGTGAACACCATGAGCGAACCCCCCCGCTTCGACCGCGGCCACACCGACGACCTCATGACCTTCCTGGCGGCGAGCCCCTCGCCGTACCACGCCGTGGCGAACAGCGCCGCGCGGCTGGAGAAGGCGGGGTTCCGGCAGGTCGCGGAGACGGACGCCTGGGACGGGACGAGCGGCGGCAGGTACGTGCTGCGCGGCGGCGCGATCGTGGCCTGGTACGTCCCCGAGGGCGCCGCACCGCACACGCCGTTCCGGATCATCGGCGCGCACACCGACTCCCCCACCCTGCGCGTCAAGCCGCTGCCCGACACCGGGGCGCACGGCTGGCGCCAGGTGGCGGTGGAGATCTACGGCGGCCCGCTGCTGAACAGCTGGCTGGACCGCGACCTCGGCCTCGCCGGCCGGCTGACGCTGCGCGACGGCACGACCCACCTGGTCAACGTCGACCGGCCGCTGCTGCGGGTGCCGCAGCTGGCGGTCCACCTGGACCGCTCGGTCTCCTCGGAAGGCCTCAAGCTCGACAAGCAGCGGCACCTCCAGCCCGTCTGGGGCCTCGGGGGCGACGTGCGCGACGGCGACCTGATCGCCTTCCTGGAGGCCGAGGCCGGGATCGCCGCGGGCGAGGTGGCCGGCTGGGACCTGATGGTGCACTCCGTCGAACCGCCGGCGTACCTCGGCCGCGACCGCGAGCTGATGGCCGGGCCGCGCCTGGACAACCTCCTGTCCGTGCACGCGGGCCTGGCCGCGCTGACCGCCGCCGCGACCGGCGACGAGAAGCCGGCCCACATCCCGGTGCTGGCCGCCTTCGACCACGAGGAGACCGGCTCCCAGTCGGACACGGGCGCGGACGGCCCGCTGCTCGGCACCGTCCTGGAACGCTCGGTGCTCGCCCGCGGCGGCTCCTTCGAGGACCGGGCACGCGCCTTCGCGGGCACGGTCTGCCTCTCCTCCGACACCGGCCACGCCGTCCACCCCAACTACGCCGAACGCCACGACCCGACCCACCACCCCCGGGTCGACGGCGGCCCGATCCTCAAGGTGAACGTCAACAACCGGTACGCCACGGACGGTTCGGGCCGCGCCGTGTGGGTGGCGGCCTGCGAGCGGGCCGGCGTCCCCTTCCAGTCCTTCGTCTCGCACAACTCCCTGCCCTGCGGCACGACCATCGGCCCGATCACGGCGGCCCGGCACGGCATCCGCACGGTCGACGTCGGGGTGGCGATCCTGTCGATGCACAGCGCCCGGGAACTGTGCGGCGCGGCGGACCCCTACCTGCTCACGCAGGCGCTGCTGGCCTTCCTGGAAGGCTGAGCGGACCGCCGTCCCGAGGAGGCCGGGACGGCCGGGCGGCCCGCCGGGCCACGTGAGTTGACGGGCGGTGAGGACTGTATTCGGGGGGCGCGGGTACCCGAACCGAACCGGAAGCTCCGGAATCACCGGACCGGAACAGGGAGGCAACGCTCATGGGCCTCGGCGGGTGCATCATCCTCATCGCCGTGGGAGCCATCCTCACGTTCGCGACCGACTGGAACATGGAGGGCGTCAACCTCGATCTCGTCGGCGTCATCCTGATGATCGTCGGCCTCATCGGGGTCACGACGTTCAGCAGCATCGCGCGGCGGCGGCGCGTCGTGGTGCCGCCGGCCACGCCGGTCGTGGAGGAGGAACGGCACCACCGGCGCGACGGCTACAGCGACGGGTACGGGGTGTGAGGCCCTGCCCGGTCAGGCGTCCAGACCGGCCAGGACCAGGGGCAGGCGGTCCGTCCCCGCTGCGGTGAGACGGACCGGCACGCCCCAGTCCTGCTGGTGGACATGGCAGGCGGGGTACTCGTTGGCGGGGTCGTCGTCACAGGAGGCGGCCATCGCGGAGACGTGCAGGACCCCCTCCGGCACGGCGGGGTCGAGTTCCAGGGCGCGGGACAGGTCGGTTCCCGCGCCCTCGCCGTGCGCCAGCAGCCCGGGCGGCGTCGCCGAGACCAGCAGACGGGTCGAGGGGCCGTGGCGGGTGTCCAGCTTCTGGCCCGCCGGCGCCTGGAAGATCACCTCCAGCCGGAGCCGGCCCGGGGCGACTTCGGTGGCCGCGCGCCGCGTGCGGTGGGCCACCGCCTCGACGCGCACCGCCTCCTCCGGAAGCCGCAGCCGGGTCAGGCGGTGCCGGGCCGACTCCACGACCACGATGTCGTCCCCCGCGTGCACCGCGTCGCTCGGCTCCCGCAGGTCCGTGGCCAGCGTGGTGACCTCGCCGGTGGCGGGGTCGTAGCGGCGCAGCGCGTGGTTGTAGGTGTCGCTGACGGCCACCGAGCCGTCCGGGAGCGCCGTGACGCCCAGCGGGTGCTGGAACAGGGCCTGCCCGGCCGGTCCGTCGCGGTGGCCGAAGTCGAACAGCCCCGTGCCGACGGCGGTGTGCACCGTGCCGTCGAGGTCCACCCAGCGCAGGGCGCTGGTCTCCGAGTCGGCCAGCCACAGCCGCTCGGGCGTGGCCGCCAGGCCGGACGGCTGGGCGAACCAGGCCTGTGCGCCGGGGCCGTCCACCAGGCCCTCGTTGGTGGTGCCGGCCGCCACCGCGACCGTGCCGTCCGCGGGGTCGTACGCCCAGAGCTGGTGCACCCCCGCCATCGCGATCCACACCCGGCCGCCGAAGAGCGCCACGTCCCACGGCGAGGAGAGGCTCACCTCCCGGGCGGGGCCCGCCGCCGGGTCGCCCTGCATCCACTGCCGGCCGGTCCCGGCGAGCGTGCTGACCGCGCCGGAGGCCGGGTCCAGGCGGCGCAGGGCGTGGTTGACGGTGTCCGCGACCACCACCGAGCCGTCGTCGAGGAGCGCCAGCCCCTGCGGCTCGTTGAACGACGCCGCCTCGGACGGCCCGTCGGCGAACCCGCGCGCGCCGGAGCCGAACCGCCGTACGACGCTCTCCCCGTCCCCCGCCAGCTCCACCAGCTGATGCCGGGTGGTGTCGCTGACCAGGAAGGTCCCGCCGGGCAGCAGCAGCGCCTTGCCGGGGAACCGCAGCACCGTCGGCTCGGGCTCCGGCGCCACGTACGGACCGTCGCCGCGCCGCAGGGTGCCCTTCGCGGCGTGCTCCGCCGCCAGCTCCGTCACCAGCCGCTCGATGGCGTGCACATGCCCCTCACCGGCGTGCTGGGCGACGACGTACCCCTCCGGGTCGATCACCACGAGCGTCGGCCACGCGCGCACCGCGTACTGCTTCCAGGTGCCGAGCTCCGGGTCGTCGAGCACCGGGTGCTCCACCCCGTACCGCTCCACGGCGTCCACCACGGCCGCGTGCTCGGCCTCGTGCACGAACTTCGGCGAGTGCACCCCGACGACCACCACGGTGTCCCGGTGCTTCTCCTCCAGCTCCCGCAGCTCGTCCAGGACGTGCAGGCAGTTGATGCAGCAGAACGTCCAGAAGTCCAGGATCACGATGCGCCCCCGCAGGTCGGCGAGGGTGTACTGGATGCCGCCCGTGTTCAGCCAGCCGCCCTTGCCGATCAGCTCGGGGGCGCGGACGCGGGCACGGCGGGGTGCGGAGTCACTCATGGACCAAGGGTGCCACCCGGCGCCGGCGGTCGGCTCAGTGCGCGGCCGGTCGTCTCGTCCACGTGGGCGGGGACGGCTTCGTGGCGGTCGCCGACCGTGGAGGTGCCGGTGGGTTCCAGGAGCAGGATGTCCGTGGGGACGGGGGCGTAGGGCTTGTGTTCGACGCCCCGGGGGACCGTGAAGACGGAGAGCCCGGGGAGGATCACCGTGCGCTCGCCCGCCGGTTCTCGCAGCGAGATGTGGAGTTCGCCCTCCAGGACCAGGAAGAACTCGTCGGTGTTCTCGTGGACGTGCCAGAGGTGTTCGCCCTCCACGTGGGTCACGCGGACGTCGTAGTCGTTGACCGTGGTGGCGATGCGGGGGCTCCACTGCTCGGTGAAGGAGGCCAGGGCGGCGGGCAGGGAGACGGGTTCGTTGGTCATGCCGTCATCGTGCGGGTGGCCCCAGGGTGCGGCGAGTGCTAGGAATCGCACATGGCGCAACGATCGTCTCACCCGCATCGCGTGGCCGTCGTCGTCGACGAGGGCACCAATCCGTTCGAGGTGGGTGTCGCCACCGAGCTGTTCGGGCTGCCGCGGCCCGAGCTGGGGCTGCCGGGACCGCTGTACGAGGTGGTGCTGTGCACGCCCGCACCCGAGGTGCGGATAAACCACGGGTTCTTCGTCATGGCGGGTACGGCGGGTCTCGATGCCGTCGATGGCGCCGACACGCTCGTCGTGCCGGGGCGGCCCGACAACATCGCACCGCGTTCCGCGCCCGTGCTCGACGCCATCCGGCGTGCCCACGCGCGCGGGGCACGGATCCTGAGCTTCTGCACCGGCAGCTTCGCGCTCGCCGAGGCCGGGCTGCTGGACGGGCGGCGGGCCACCACGCACTGGATGTGGGCCGAGGCGTTCCGGCAGCTGCATCCGCGGGTGCGGCTGGAGCCGGACGTGCTCTTCGTCGACGACGGCGACATCCTGACCGCCGCGGGCAGCGCGGCCGCACTCGACCTCGGGCTGCACGTCCTGCGCCGGGACCACGGCGCCGAGATCGCCAACGCCGTCTCCCGGCGGCTGGTGTTCGCCGCGCACCGGGACGGCGGCCAGAAGCAGTTCGTGGAGCGGCCGGTGCCCGAGGTGCCGGACGAGTCCCTGGGCCCGCTGCTGGCGTGGGCGCAGGAGCGGCTCGGCGAGCCGCTGACCGTGGCGGAGCTGGCGGCGCGGGCCGCCGTGTCGCCCGCCACGCTCCACCGGCGCTTCCGGACCCAGCTCGGCACGACCCCGCTGGCGTGGCTGACCGGGGAGCGGGTGGCGCTGGCGTGCCGGCTGATCGAACGCGGCGAGGAGCGGCTGGACGTGGTGGCCGCGCGCAGCGGGCTGGGCACGGCGGCGAACCTGCGGGCGCGGCTGCGGCGCGCGACCGGGCTCAGCCCCTCGGCCTACCGGCGGCGTTTCGGACCGGCCGCCGGGGAACCGCTCATGGCATGAGATTCCTGGTACGCGAACGGCTCCTCGGCCTCGGTGACGACTACTGGATCGAGAACGACAGGGGCGAGAGGGTCTTCCTCGTGGACGGCAAGGCCATGCGGCTGCGGGACACCTTCGAGCTGAAGGACACCCAGGGGCGGGTGCTGGCCGACATCCGGCAGAAGATGTTCGCCCTGCGCGACACGATGCTGATCGAGCGGGACGGCGAGCCGCTGGCCCGGATCAGGCGCAAGCGGCTGTCGCTGCTGCGCAACCACTACCGGGTGAGCCTGGTCGACGGCACCGAGCTCGACGTCAGCGGCAGGATCCTCGACCGCGAGTTCGCCGTCGAGTACGACGGCGAACTGCTCGCCGTGGTCTCCCGCCGCTTCCTGCACGTGCGCGAGACGTACGGCGTGGACGTCGTCCGGGACGACGCGGACCCGGCGCTGCTGATCGCGGTGGCGGTGTGCGTGATCCATCTGGCGGACAAGGAGCGGGAGGACGACTAGTGCCGCGGCAGGCGCCCGCCAGGGGTCTCCCAGCTAGGGCCTGCCCCGGTGCGGTTCGGCCGCGCTGCGGCGCCGGGGCCGCTCCAGGCCCAGCACCCGGTCCTTCAGCACCGGGAACCGCTCCCGGACCGCCGCCACCTCGCCGGGTTCGTACTCCACCGTGAGGACCTCCTCGCCCGCGCCGGCCTCCGCCAGCACCTCGCCCCACGGGTCGACCACGATCGAGTGGCCGGACTGCGGAACTCCGGCGTGCGTCCCGGCCGTCGCGCACGCGAGGACGAAGGCCTGGTTCTCCACCGCCCGCGCCCGGGCCAGCAGCGTCCAGTGGGAGCGCCGGCGCTCCGGCCACCCGGCCGGGACCACGAAGGTCTCGGCCCCCACGTCGACGAGCCCGCGGAACAGCTCGGGGAAACGGAGGTCGTAGCAGGTCGCCAGGCCGAGCGTGGTCGCGCCCGGCATCCGGACGGTCACCAGGTCGTCGCCCGCCCCCATCAGCACGGCCTCGCCCTTGTCGAAACCGAAGCGATGGATCTTGCGGTACGCGGCGACCAGATCACCGGAGGGGGAGAAGACGAGCGAGGTGTTGTAGAGCGGCCCCTCGGGGTCGCGCTCGGGGATCGAGCCGGCGTGCAGCCACACGCCCGCGTCGCTGGCGGCCTTGGCCATGGCCTCGTACGTCGGCCCCTCGATCGGCTCGGCCTCCGGGCCGAACTCCTCGTGGGCGAAGGCTCCCGTCGTCCACAGCTCCGGCAGCACCACGAGGTCGGCGCCGACCTGCTCCCGCACCAGCGAGACCGCCCGCTGCCGACGTTCCTCGACCGATTCGCCCTCGTCTACGGCGATCTGGATCAGAGAGGCGCGCACACTACCACCGTCCTGGCATTCGATCCGTCCACACAGGCCTACGATCGTCACACGAAACCACTGCCGGGCTGCCTCACAGCAGCGTAGCTTGGGGGTCCCCCCTGTTCGAGCGCAGCCGAGAACCGGGGGAGTCCCAAGACACCCGCCGAGTGCAGCCACCTCCCACTGGCACCGCCGCCACAAACTGCCCGTGTACCGACCGCCGAGGGGTCCCGTTCCGTGAGTCTGCATCCCACCCTCCAGCCCTACGCCGACGCCTGGACCCACTCCATCGAAGCGATATCCGAGCTGGTGCAGCCCCTTGTCGAGGGCGAGTGGAACCGGCGGACCCCGTGCCCCGGCTGGTCCGTGCGGGACGTCGTCTCGCATGTGATCGGCCTGGACTGCGAGATGCTCGGCGATCCGCGCCCGATCCACGCCCTTCCGCGCGACCTGTTCCACGTCACCAACGACCACCAGCGCTACATGGAGATGCAGGTCGACGTACGCCGCCACCACACGGCGCCGGAGATGACCTCCGAGCTGGAGTACACGATCATCCGGCGCAACCGCCAGCTGCGCAACGAGTCGCGCGACCCCGGCACCAAGGTGCGCGGCCCGCTCGGCAGGGAACTGACGCTGGAGGAGTCGATGCGGGGCCACGCGTTCGACGTGTGGGCGCACGAGCAGGACCTGCGCGCCGCCCTCGGCCGCCCCGGCAACCTCGACTCCCCCGGCGCCCACGTCGCCCGGGACGTCCTGCTGGCCGCGCTCCCGGACGTCGTCGCCGCCAAGGCGAACGCGCCGCGCAGCTCGGCGGTCGTCTTCGACGTGCACGGCCCCGTCGAGTTCCTGCGCACCATCCGCGTCGACATCCAGGGACGCGGCACCCTGGAGACGGCCCCGGCCCTCGGCCCCGCCGCCACCCTCACCCTCGACTGGGAGACCTACGTCCGCCTGGCCTGCGGCCGCGTGACGCCCGAGGCGGTCGCGGACCGGGTCAAGTCGGAGGGCGACCCGGAGCTGACGGCGGCCATCCTGCGCAACTTCCCGGTGACGCAGTAGGCGGCGGGCGGTACGAGTCCGGGGGCGACAGCCCCCGGGACGCCCCCGCGGCGCCCCCACCAGCCGCCCCCCACCGCTCGCCGGACGCCCCACGGCGCCACCCACCGCCCGCTGGACACCCTCAGCGCGGCCCCACCCACCCGCCGTGCGGCGCCGCGCACCGGACCGCACCACCGGATCCCCGGCACCCGGCACCTGGCACCCGGCTCTCGACGCCCGCATCGGATCCTCGGCGCCCGCCGCTCAACGCCGCGTGCCGGACACCCCCGCCCGGCGTCCAGGCGTCGTCTAGGCGGGGACGTGCACCGTCTCCACCCGGCTGGCGACCAACCGCTCGCGTTCCCGCCGCGCCGCCCGCTTGCGCAGTCGCAGCACCTGCGAGACCCCCAGCGCCTGGAGCACGAACACGGACGAGAAGGCCACCGTGTAGTCGTCGCCGGTGGCGTCCAGCAGCGCGCCCACCGCGAACAGCGTGGTCATGGAGGCGACGAAACCGCCCATGTTGGTGATCCCGGACGCCGTCCCCTGGCGCTCCGGCGGATTGGCCGGACGGGCGAAGTCGAACCCGATCATCGAGGCCGGCCCGCACGCGCCGAGCACCGCGCACAACGCGACCAGCAGCCACGCCGGCGCCCGGTCGGCCGGGTAGAACACCGTCGCGGCCCACAGCAGCGACGTCGCCCCCACCGTCCCGAGCGCCAGCGGCAGCCGCGCCCCGTGGTGCCGGGCGACGATCTGGCCGTAGACCAGTCCGACCGCCATGTTCGACAGCACGACCAGGGTGAGCAGCTCACCGGCCGTGGCCCGGGACAGCCCCTGCGCCTCGACCAGGAAGGGCAGTCCCCACAGCAGCAGGAACACCATCGCCGGGAACTGGGTCGTGAAGTGCACCCACAGCCCCAGCCGGGTCCCCGGCTCCCGCCAGGACGCGGCGATCTGCCGTCGGACGTACGCGGCCCCCAGGTGCGGCACCGGTTCCGGCTCGTGTCCCTCGGGGTGGTCCCTCAGGAACAGCAGGAGCAGCACGAAGACCACCACGCCGGCGAGCGCGCTGCCCGCGAACGCGGCCGTCCAGCCGATGCCGTGCAGCAGCCGGGCGAGGACGAGGGTGGAGACCAGGTTGCCGGCCATGCCGGCCAGCCCGGCGAGCTGCGCGACCAGCGGGCCGCGCCGGGCCGGGAACCAGCGGGTGCCCAGCCGCAGCACGCTGATGAACGTCATCGCGTCCCCGCAGCCCAGCAGCGCCCGCGAGGCGAGCGCCGTGCCGTACGAGGGGGACAGGGCGAAGCCCAGCTGCCCGACCGTGAACAGCACGACGCCCAGCCCGAGCACCTTCTTGGTGCCGAGCCGGTCGACCAGCAGGCCGACGGGTATCTGCATCCCGGCGTAGACCAGCAGCTGGAGGATGGAGAACGTCGACAGCGCGGAGGCGCCCACGTCGAAGCGGTCGGCGGCGTCCAGGCCAGCGACCCCCAGCGAGGTGCGGAAGATGACGGCGACGAAGTAGACCGAGACGCCCACGCCCCAGACGGCGACGGCGCGCCGGCCGCCGGGCGGGTCTCCGGGCAGGGACACCGAAGCAGAGGTCATCGCACCTCACCCCGCGCCAGGTGCGAGAACCAGCCGATGTGCCGGTGGACCACGTCGACGGCCGCGTCCGGGTCCCCGGCGCGCAGGGCGTCCAGGATCTCCTGGTGCTCGCTGAGCGTCTTGGCGATCCGGTCGGGGTGGGAGTGCATCACGGCGACGCCCATCCGCAACTGCCGGTCGCGCAGCTGGTCGTAGAGCCGGGACAGGATCTCGTTGCCGCCGCTGCGCACGATCTCGGCGTGGAAGCAGCGGTCGGTGACGGCGGCGCCGGCCAGGTCCCCGGCGGCGGCCTGCTCGCGCTGCCGCTCCAGCAGCTCCTCAAGGCGCCCGATGAGCCCGGAGGACGCCGGTACGGCCTTGCGCGCGGCGTGCTCCTCCACCAGCAGGCGGGTCTCGACCACGTCCGCGATCTCCTGCGCGGAGACCGGCAGGACCAGGGCGCCCTTCTTCGGGTACAGCCTGATCAGGCCCTCGGCCTCCAGCCGCAGCAGCGCCTCGCGCACCGGTGTGCGCGAGACCCCGACGGCGTCGGCCAGCTCCCCCTCGGTGAGGAGGGTGCCGCCTTCGTAACGGCGTTCCAGGACACCTTGCTTGACATGGGTGTAGACGCGGTCGGCGGCAGGGGGTTGCCTCACGGCGGCCAGGGTCATGCCGACAGGATAGATACAACACGTACGCATAGGGGGGACGGTCCAGCATGCGGACCCCGTCCGGGGCGCGCCGGCGCCCGCCCCGCGCTTCCGCGGAAGTTTCCCGCCGTGACCCAGTCGGCGCACAACCATCCGTGCCCGTCACGTGTCACACAGGTGCGGCCTGCTGCACTCCCGTCCAACTCGGCCGCGCCACAGGGGCATTCGACGTATTCGGGGTATCTCAGTTGATAAACGGCATCAAGGGCGTCCGCATCCGCAGAGCCGTCGCCGTCACCGCGACGGCCGGCGCCGTGTTCACCACCGGAGCCCTCACCGCGGCACCCGCGCAGGCCGTCACCGCGCCGACGATCGTCGCCGCGGGCGGCTACCTCATGAACAACGCCAACGGCGCGACGCTGTACACCAAGGCGGCCGACACCAAGCGCGCCACCGGCTCCACGACGAAGATCATGACCGCCAAGGTGGTGCTGTCCCAGCCGAACCTGAACCTCGACGCCAAGGTCACGGTCCAGAAGGCGTACAGCGACTACATCGTGTCGAAGAACGCCTCCTCGGCCCGCCTGATCGTCGGCGACAAGGTCACCGTCCGCCAGCTGCTCTACGGGCTGATGCTGCCGTCCGGCTGCGACGCCGCCTACGCGCTCGCGGACAAGTTCGGCACCGGGACGACCCGGGCCGCGCGTGTGAGCTCGTTCATCGGCAAGATGAACACCACGGCCCGTCAGCTCGGCATGACCAACACGAAGTTCGACTCGTTCGACGGCATCAGCAACGGCTCGAACTACTCCACGCCGCGCGACCTGACGAAGCTCGCCAGCAACTCGATGAAGAACGCGACCTTCCGCGCGCTCGTGAAGACGAAGTCCACGAAGCAGAAGGTCACCACCGCGAACAACGGCTACCGCTACTACACCTGGACCAACACCAACACGCTGCTCAGCAACTACAGCGGCGCTATCGGCGTGAAGACCGGCTCCGGCAGCATCGCCAAGTACTGCCTCGTCTTCGCCGCCACCCGCAACGGCAAGACCGTCATCGGCACGGTCCTCACCTCCACCTCCGCGGCCCAGCGCGAGGCGGACGCGAAGAGGCTGCTCAACTACGGCTTCGCCCGCCTGGGCTGAGCGGAACCGGACATGCCGGGGGCGGGAGCCGTGCACCCCCTGCGGGGTACGCGACTCCCGCCCCCGGTCCGTCGCGCGGCGGCCGGCGGCTCCGCTACGCCCAGGTGATCAGCCGCTTCGGCTGCTCCAGGATCGCCGCCACGTCCGCCAGCACCTTGGACCCCAGCTCGCCGTCGACCAGCCGGTGGTCGAAGCTGAGCGCCAGCGTCATGACCTGGCGGGGCTTGACCTTGCCCTTGTGGACCCACGGCTGGAGCTTGATCGCGCCGACCGCGAGGATCGCGGACTCGCCGGGGTTGAGGATCGGCGTGCCGGTGTCGACGCCGAAGACCCCGACGTTGGTGATGGTGACCGTGCCGCCCTGCATCGCCCCCGGGGAGGTCCTGCCCTCGCGGGCGGTGGCGACCAGCTCGCCGAGCGACGCGGCCAGCTCCGGCAGGGTCTTGTCGTGCGCGTCCTTGATGTTCGGCACGATCAGGCCGCGCGGGGTGGCCGCCGCGATGCCCAGGTTGACGTAGTGCTTGAGCACGATCTCCTGGGCGGCCTCGTCCCAGGACGCGTTGATGTCCGGGTTGCGCCGGATCGCCACCAGCAGCGCCTTGGCGACCAGCAGCAGCGCGTTGACCCGCAGGCCCGCGAACTCCGTGTCCTCCTTCAGCTCCTCGACCAGCTTCATCGTGCGCGTCACGTCGACCGTCACGAACTCGGTGACGTGCGGCGCGGTGAAGGCCGAGCCGACCATCGCGGCGGCGGTGGCCCTGCGGACCCCCTTGACCGGCACGCGGGTCTCGCGCGCCGTGCCGTACGGGGGCACGGCGGCCGGGGCGTGGGCGGCGGGTGCCGCGACCGGCGTCGGCGCCGCCGGCTCGGGAGCCGCCGTCGGAGCCGCCGCCGCGTGCACGTCCTGGCGCGTGACGATGCCGTCCGGACCGGTCGGGGTGACCGTCGCCAGGTCGACGCCGAGGTCCTTCGCCAGCTTGCGCACCGGCGGCTTGGCGAGGGGGCGCCGCTGCGGGACCGCGGTGGCCGGGGCGTGGGCGGCGGGCGCCGGTGCGGCCGGAGCCGGGGTGCCCTGCCCGCCGTGGCCGTTCGGCTCGGGCTGGACGGCGGCGGAGGCGGGCTGGACCGGCACCTCCGGGCCCTTGCGCGGGCGGCGCTTGGTGGCGGAGGCGGACACGCCGTACCCCACCAGGACCGGCCGGCGGCCCTCCTGCTTCGGCTCCTCGGCCGGCTCGGCGGGCGCCTGCGGCGCGGCCGCCCCGCCACCGCCGACGTCCACCGCGATGATCGACGTGCCGACGTCGACCGTGGTGCCCTCGGGGAAGTGCAGCGCGTGCACCACGCCGTCGTAGGGGATCGGCAGCTCCACCGCCGCCTTCGCCGTCTCCACCTCGCAGACGACCTGGCCGTCCGTGACCGTGTCGCCGGGCCGGACGTACCACTTGAGGATCTCGGCCTCGGTCAGGCCCTCGCCCACGTCGGGCATCTTGAACTCGCGCACGGACGCTTCCGTCATCGTCGTCACGCCCCTCTCCTCAGTACGCCAGCGAGCGGTCGACGGCGTCGAGCACGCGGTCCAGGCCCGGCAGGTACTCCTCCTCCAGGCGGGCCGGCGGATAGGGGACGTGGTAGCCGCCGACCCTGAGCACCGGGGCCTCCAGGTGGTAGAAGCACCGCTCGGTGATCCGGGCGGCGATCTCCGCGCCGGAGCCGAAGAAGACCGGCGCCTCGTGGACGACGACCAGGCGGCGCGTCTTCTCGACCGACGCCTGGACGGAGTCGAAGTCCAGGGGCGAGATCGAGCGCAGGTCGAGGACCTCCAGCGACTTGCCCTCCTCGGCGGCCGCGTCCGCGGCCTCGTGGCAGAGCTTCACCATCGGGCCGTACGCGGCGAGCGTGAGGTCGGTGCCCTCGCGGGTGACCCGGGCCTTGTGCAGCGGGCCGGGGATCGCCTCCGTGCTGACCTCGCCCTTGTCCCAGTAGCGCCGCTTGGGCTCGAAGAAGATCACCGGGTCGTCGCTCTGGATCGCCTGCTGCATCATCCAGTAGGCGTCCGAGGCGTTGGACGGGGAGACGACCTTCAGACCCGCCACGTGCGCGAAGAGCGACTCGGGGGACTCCGAGTGGTGTTCGACCGCGCCGATGCCGCCGCCGTAGGGGATGCGGATGACGACCGGCAGCTTGACCGTGCCCAGCGAGCGCGCGTGCATCTTCGCGAGCTGCGTCACGATCTGGTCGTACGCCGGGAAGACGAAACCGTCGAACTGGATCTCGACGACGGGGCGGTAGCCGCGCAGGGCCAGGCCGATCGCGGTGCCGACGATGCCGGACTCGGCGAGCGGGGTGTCGATGACGCGGCTCTCGCCGAAGTCCTTCTGCAGGCCGTCGGTCACCCGGAACACACCGCCGAGCTTGCCGACGTCCTCGCCCATGATGACGACCTTGGGGTCGGTCTCCAGGGCGCGGCGCAGCGACTCGTTGATCGCCTTGGCCAGGGCCATCTTCTCCACAGCCATGTTCAGACCCCCTCTACGTCCGCGAACGACGCCTGGTAGGCGGCGAACCGGGCGCGCTCCTCGTCGACGAGCGCGTGCCCGTCCGCGTACGCGTTCTCGAAGATGGCGAAGCGGTCCGGGTCCGGCATGGCACGGACCGATTCGCGCACTCGCCTGCCCAACGCCTCGCTCTCGGCCTCCAGTTCCGCGAAGAATCCCTCGTCCGTGTGGTGTGCGGACTCCAGGTGGCGGCGCAGGCGCAGGATCGGGTCCTTGGCCTCCCAGGCGGCGCGCTCGTCGTCGTGCCGGTAGCGGGTGGGGTCGTCGGAGGTGGTGTGGGCGCCCATGCGGTACGTGTACGCCTCGACCAGCGTCGGTCCCTCGCCGCTGCGGGCCCGCTCCAGCGCCCACTTGGTCACCGCGAGGCAGGCCAGGACGTCGTTTCCGTCGACGCGGACGCCGGGGAAGCCGTAGCCCTGCGCGCGCTGGTAGAGCGGGACGCGGGTCTGCTTCTCGGTCGGCTCGGAGATCGCCCACTGGTTGTTCTGGCAGAAGAACACCACGGGGGCGTTGTAGACCGCCGAGAAGGTGAACGACTCGGCGACGTCGCCCTGGCTGGAGGCGCCGTCGCCGAAGTAGGCGACGACCGCCGAGTCCGCGCCGTCCTTGGCGACGCCCATCGCGTAGCCGGTGGCGTGCAGGGTCTGGGAGCCGATGACGATCGTGTAGAGGTGGAAGTTGTTGCCGTTCGGGTCCCAGCCGCCGTTGTTGACCCCGCGGAACATGCCGAGCAGGTTGGTCGGGTCGACGCCGCGGCACCAGGCCACGCCGTGCTCGCGGTAGGTCGGGAAGACGTAGTCGTCGTCGCGCAGGGCGCGGCCGGAGCCGATCTGGGCGGCCTCCTGGCCGAGCAGCGAGGCCCACAGGCCCAGCTCGCCCTGGCGCTGCAGTGCGGTCGCCTCGGCGTCGAAGCGACGGGTGAGCACCATGTCGCGGTAGAGGCCGCGGAGCTCTTCGGGGGTGACGTCGGCGACGTACCGCTCGTACTCGGCGTTCTTGACGCGCTCACCCTCGGGCGTCAGCAACTGGACGAGTCCGGGCTCGGTGCCCTCTGCGGTGGTGCGGGTGGTGCGCTTGGTGCCGGCTTTGCCTCCGGCGCTGCGTCGCGGCTTGCGCGCGGCAGTGCTCTCCACGGTCACGTGTGCTCCTCCGTCGGTCCGGCCCCCGGGATCGCCGGGCAGGCCAGTGCGGCTCACCTGTTCCGACCCCGGGCACGGGGTGGGTGCCACTCGGCCGGAACAGGCGTGACAGGTGCCCCGGCGAGCGCCCTGCAACAGTCACGTTACCCAGTGCTCCACATTTCTGTGAAACCCCTTCTGACCTGCGTTTTTGCTTGGAAATCCAAGTAAATCGACACGCCGGGCAGGGGCCCAGGTCACAGCCTTGCAGGGGGCCGGAACACCGGCACGTTATCCCGCTCACCCAGGTCACGGGAAGAGTCGGCGTGTGAGACCCGCCTTGTACGCGAAGACGGAAAAATCCGGGTACCGCCACCGTCCGGCGCGGGCGGGCACCGGCGTGCCCAGGCTGCCGCATTCGCGGCCCGTCTGCAGGCCGCGCATCAGTGACCACGCTTATGTCCACTCTTGTGACCGAAAGCGACCACTGACGACTTTCTGTGACAACGCCCAGCTCACCCGTCCGGCGGGGTGCCCTAGCATCTGGCGCGTGCCGCGCCCTTGTGTACCACCCGCCATGCCCCACGCGCCCCCGCTGAGCGCCCTCCTGAGCCGCTACGCCGCCGGCTCGGCCCTCACCTGCGACCCCGTCGACCAGGGCCTGCTCAACCGGGGCTACCGGCTCCGCACCACCCGCGGCCGCTACTTCCTCAAGCACCACTTCGACCCGGACACCGCCGACCCGGCCGCCATCGAGCGCCGGCACCGGGCCACCCAGCGGCTGGCCGACCTCGGCGTCCCGGTGGCCCCGCCGCTGGCCGGGCGCGACGGCCGTACGGTCACGGTGGTGGGCGGTCACGCCTACGCCCTGCACCCGTGGATCGACGGCCGGCACCGGCACGGCGGGCAGCTCAGCACCGGTCAGAGCGCGCGCCTGGGAGCCCTGCTGGGCGCGGTGCACGCGACCCTGGAGCGGGTGATGCCGCCCATGGGACGCACCCCGTCGGCCGCCGGCCCGCACCCCGTGGAGAGCGCCGACCCCGCCGACACCTTCGGCCTGATCGACGACCTCCTCGCGCGCGTACGCCGGCACCGCCCCGCCGGCTGCTTCGACGAGCTGGCCCGCCACCGCCTCCTGGAACGGCGCGCGCTGCTGGAGCGGCACGCGGACCGGCGCCCTCCGCGCGGTGGCTCGGTGGGCTGGGTGCACGGCGACTTCCACCCGTTCAACCTGCTCTACCGGGGGGACGCGCCGGCCGCGATCGTCGACTGGGACCGGCTCGGCGTGCAGCCCCGCGCGGAGGAGGCCGTACGCGCCGCCGCGATCTTCTTCGTCCGGCCCGCCGGGACCCTGGACCTGCCCAAGGTGCGCGCCTACGCGCGCGCGTACCGGCGGGCGGCGGCGGCCACGCACGCGGAGCTCGCCGCGGCGGTGCACCGGGTGTGGTGGGAGCGGCTCAACGACTTCTGGATGCTGCGCTGGCACTACGAACGCGGCGACACCCGCGCCGACCCCCAGTTCCCGGCCGCCTCGGCGCTGGCCGTGTGGTGGACGCGGGAGTACGACGCGGTGTGCGGGGCGTTCGCGGCGTGAGGCCCGCGCGGGAGCGGCTCAGAGGCCGCCGCCGCCGTCGGCGCCGCTGATGACGCCCCCGTCGGTGCCACCGGTGTCCGTGCCACCGGTGTCCGTGCCACCGGTGTCGGTCCCACCCGTGTCGGTCCCGCCGGTGTCCGTGCCGCCCGTGTCGGTCCCGCCGGTGTCCGTGCCGCCCGTGTCGGTACCGCCGGTGTCCGTGCCGCCCGTGTCGGTACCGCCCGTGTCCGTGCCGCCCGTGTCCGTGCTCCCCCCGGTCTCGCTCGGCGTGGTGTTCGTCGGCTCGTCCGTCGGCCCCTCGCTGTAGGACGGGGACGGCGTGTACGACGGCGTGTAGTCGCCCCAGCCGGAGCCGGAGTTGCCGCTGTCCTCGGTGGAGGTGTCCGTGGACTCGTCGGTCGCCTCGTCGCTCGGCGACTCGCTGGACGTCTCGTCCCCGGTGCTCCGCGAACTGGTCGGCGACGGGGTCGTCCCGCCGCCGCCACCGCCGCCGTTGTTCAGCGCGAGCGCGACACCGGCCACGATGGCGATCACCGCGAACGCGGCGAGGATCCACAGCTTGCCGCGGCCGCTGCCCCGGTTGCCGTGGCCCTCGAAACCGCCGTCGTCGCGGCCGCCGTAGCCCGAGATGATCGGCTGCGGGATCTGGGTGGTGCCCTCGACCGAGTTCGGCAGCACGGCCGTACCCGCCAGGCCCATCGCCGGGGTCCTCCCGGGGTCGTGCGCGGCGACGGGGCCGGTGTTCCAGGTGCCGGTGTGGCCGCCCTGGTCGTACAGCATCTGGAGCGCGTACTGGACCAGTCCGCGCATCTCCTCGGCGGTCTGGAAGCGGTCGTCGGGCTCCTTGGCCAGGGAGCGCATCACCAGGCCGTCCAGCTCCGGCGGGGAGTTCTCGGACATCTCGGACGGCGGGGTCGGGATGTCCTGAACGTGCTGGTAGACCACCGACAGCGGGGTCTCACCGACGAACGGCGGGCGCAGCGCGAGCAGTTCGTACAGCAGGCAGCCGGTCGCGTACAGGTCGGAGCGGTGGTCGACGGCCTTGCCGAGCGCCTGCTCCGGGGAGAGGTACTGCGGGGTGCCCATGACCATGCCGGTCTGCGTCATCGTCGTGGACGCGCCGTGCAGGGCGCGGGCGATGCCGAAGTCCATCACCTTCACGGCGCCGTTGTGCGTGATGATGACGTTGGCCGGCTTGATGTCGCGGTGCACGATGCCGTGCTGGTGCGAGTAGGCCAGCGCCTCCAGGACGCCGGAGACGATGATCAGGGCCTGCTCCGGGCCGGGCGCCTCGGCGTTGTGCAGGAGGTCGCGGATGGTGCGGCCCTCGACGATCTCCATCACGATGTACGGCACCGACTGGCCGCCCACGAAGTCCTCGCCGGAGTCGTACACGGCGACGATCGCGTGGTGGTTGAGGCCGGCCACCGACTGGGCCTCGCGCGTGAAGCGGGCCTTGGAGACCGGGTCCTCGGCGAGGTCGGCGCGCAGCAGCTTGACCGCCACGGTACGGCCGAGGCGTACGTCCTCGGCCGCGAACACCTCGGCCATGCCGCCCCGGCCGAGCCTGCGGGTCAGCCGATATCGGCCGTCCCCGACCAGCCCGCCATTACCCCACGTCTCCGGCGCATCTGACATCCCGCCGCCAGTCGCCTCGGGGTCGGACGGGCCCTGAGCGCGCTGCTGCTGTGCCATCGGTCCTCGCCGTCGTTTCTGCCCGCGGTGCGCGCGGTGTTGTCACGGTCTCCGTCGGCCACGCTACAGCCTTCACGCAAGCCACCGGTCCGGGCAGGGGACCGGGACCGGTCCGGGACGGGCGGGCCGTGGAACCGGCCATCAAACCCCCGTGCCGTCGCGTCGTGCAAATCCTGCGCACCGGCCGTACGGCCGCTGTAACGCTTCCGCGACGCTTCTTGCGCGTACGGTCACGGAACGGGCACCGAGCTTGACGTGTCAGTGCCCTGGGGCAGACTTGGCCGGTAATCGCACTGTGGATCAACGGCGCCTGACGGCTTACGGGGGATACGGGAACATGAGCCAGGACGGCGCGCAGGGCCGGTACGCGGGGCGGGCTCTCGCCGGTGGCCGCTATCAGCTGCGCGACTTGCTCGGCCAGGGCGGCATGGCCTCGGTGCACCTCGCCTACGACGCCGTGCTCGACCGTCAGGTCGCCATCAAGACCCTGCACACCGAACTGGGCCGCGAGCAGGCGTTCCGCGAGCGGTTCCGCCGCGAGGCGCAGGCCGTGGCGAAACTCACGCACACCAACATCGTCTCGGTCTTCGACACCGGCGAGGACACGCTGTCCGACGGCGGCGCCGCCGCGGGCGACGGCATGCCGACGCCGTACATCGTCATGGAGTACGTCGAGGGCCGCCCGCTCGGCTCGGTGCTCGACCAGGACGTGCGGCAGTACGGCGCGATGCCCGTCGACAAGGCGTTGAAGGTCACCGCCGATGTGCTCGCGGCGCTGGAAGTCAGCCACGAGATGGGCCTGGTCCACCGGGACATCAAGCCGGGCAACGTGATGGTGACCAAGCGTGGTGTGGTCAAGGTCATGGACTTCGGCATCGCCCGCGCCATGCAGTCCGGGGTCACCTCGATGACCCAGACTGGCATGGTCGTCGGCACCCCGCAGTACCTCTCGCCGGAGCAGGCGCTGGGCCGCGGCGTGGACGCCCGCTCCGACCTGTACTCGGTCGGCATCATGCTGTTCCAACTGGTCACCGGGCGGTTGCCGTTCGACGCGGACTCGCCGCTGGCCATCGCGTACGCGCACGTGCAGGAGGAACCGCCGGCCGCGTCCTCGATCAACCGCTCGCTGCCGCCGGCCGTGGACGCGCTGATCGCCCGTGCGCTCAAGAAGAACCCGAACGAGCGTTTCCCGACGGCCGACGCCATGCGCGGCGAGTGCCTGCGCGTGGCGGCCTCCTTCCAGGCGGCCCCGCCGAGCATCGTGCCGGGCGCGCCGGCCCAGAGCGGCGCGGGCGTCGGCTCCGCGGTGTTCCCGCCGGTCGACCAGGCCGCCCCGGCGCCGCCGCAGGGCGGCGTCCAGACGCCGTACCAGCCGCACCCGACGCCGAACCCGTACGGCACGCCGGCGCCCTCCCCGGCGTACGGCTTTCCGCAGCAGGGCGGCTACCCGACGCCGCACGCCGGGTACGGGCCGCAGCAGCCGCCGGGAACACCGCCGCCGTACACCATCTCGCCGCAGACGCAGGCGCCCCCGAGCGGGGGCGGGAACAACCGGCCGGTGGTCATCGGCTCGGTCGTCGTCGCCCTCCTCGCGGTCGGCGGCCTCGTCACGGCCCTCGCGCTGAACAACGGCGGCGACGGGGGCACCCCGGGCGGGGGCGGCGCGGCGAGCACCTCCGCCTCGTCCACCGAGATGGCGGGCTACCGCGGGCCGGACACGACCAAGACGATCGAGCAGGAGGAGTGCGCGGAGCCGGAGGAGTCGTACAACGACCCCGACAAGATCCGGATTCCGAACTTCCAGTTCAAGAACATCACGTCGGTCAAGGCGTGCCTCCAGGCCGCGGGCTGGCAGCTGAAGGTCAAGGACTACGACGAGAACACGTACGGCGACGGCACGGTGATGAACCAGTTCCCGTCCGCCGGGACGGACGTGGACCCGCAGGACATGCCGGAGATCGAGCTAGAGGTGTCCACGGGGTACCCGGCGTCGTAGGGAAGCTCTTCAGCAGTCCGCGGCAAAGCTCTTCAGTAGAGAGGGCCCGGCGTGTGCCGGGCCCTTCGTGGGTGCTTGCCTTACAGGTACGGTCCGCCCGAGCGGCCGCCCGTGCGGGGGTCGTCGCCCTCCGCGGTGAGGCCCGGCGGGAGGGCGCGGCGCATCTGCTCCAGCTGGGCCCGCGCCGCCATCTGCTGGGCGAACAGCGTGGTCTGGATCCCGTGGAAGAGCCCCTCCAGCCAGCCGACCAGCTGGGCCTGCGCGATGCGCAGTTCGGCGTCGCTGGGGGTCCCCTCGTCGGTGAACGGCAGGGAGAGCCGTTCCAGTTCCTCCACCAGCTGCGGCGCCAGGCCGTCCTCCAGCTCCTTGACCGAGCTCGCGTGGATCTCCTTGAGCCGGACCCGGCTGGCCTCGTCGAGCGGAGCCGCGCGCACCTCCTCCAGGAGCTGCTTGATCATGCTGCCGATCCGCATCACCTTGGCCGGCTGCTCGACCTGCTCGGTCAACGGGGTCTCGTGGGAGTCGTCGTCCCCGCCGCCCAGTGCCATGCCGTCCTGGCCCACGACCAGGATCCGCTGGGCGTTCTCCGGCGACCGTTCGTTGCTCGGCATCTCCATGCCGTCATTCTCTCGCACCCGTCCACCCCATCATCGAGGCGCCCCCCGTGCAGCGTGATCCGCCGATTACCACCACTTGGCCGCGTCCGGAATGCCGTGCTCCATCAGCGATGTGAGGCTTGTCCCGTCGATTGTGGCGACCTGTTTTCCGGGAGGGGGTCACTGACGTGACTCCAAGGCGGCACGTGGAGCGTGCGGCGGGGGTGGTGCTGGGGGCGACCGTGAGCACGCTCGTGCTCACGTGCGGCACCGTGGCGTCGTACGACGGGAGGGTGCCCGCGGCGAGTGGGGAGCCGTCCGGCTCCGGCTCGCCCTCCCCCTCGGCGTCGGTGGAGCCCAGCTGGGCCGGGAGCCGGGCCGGTGAGGGGCGGCTGCGGCCGGGGCGGCCGGAGGAGCCGTGGCCCGGGACCGCGACCACCCGCCGGAGCGCCGAGGAGGACGGACCGGCACCGCCGTCGGCGTCCGATCCGGGCGCGGACCCGCACGAGGACGAGTCCGTGCACCAGGTCGCGGACTCCGATGTGACCGAACCGGTGCTGCGGATCCTGCCGTTGGGCAGCGGACTGGTGCTCATCGGCCTCGGCCTCGGGCTCGCCTTCGTGGCGTTGCGGGTGCGCCGCGCGCGGGGATGAGACCGGGACGCGGGAGCCGCGTCCACGCGGGTAATGCCCGTCCATGCGCGCGAGGGGGTACGAGCCCACGCACGGGGAGCAGGCGCGCGAGGGGGTACGGGCCCACGCACGGGAAACAGGCACGCACGGGACACGAGCCCACGCACGGGAAACAG
>NZ_JBHMCY010000001.1:55122-230655 GCF_042430725.1 Streptomyces cinereospinus
GAGCCCACGCACGGGAAACAGGCACGCACGGGACACGAGCCCACGCACGGGAAACAGGTCCGCCCGCGCCCGGCGGCGCCACCCGGTGGCCGACCAGCCCCCGGCGTGTGCCCGCGCCGCCGGGGGCGGGCCCGTCACTCCGTGATCAGCAGCAGCTTTCCGACGTGGCCGCTCTCCTCCATCAGGCGGTGGGCCTCGGCCGCGTCCCGCATGGGCAGCTCGCGGTCGATCACCGGGCGGACGTGACCGGCGTCGAGCAGCGGCCAGACGTGTTCGCGTACGGCGGCGACGATGGCCGCCTTCTCACCGAGCGGCCGGGCGCGCAGCGAGGTCGCGCTGATCGCGGCCTGCTTGGCGAGCAGGGCACCGATGTTCAGCTCGCCCTTGACCCCGCCCTGCATGCCGATGATCGCCAGCCGGCCGCTGACGGCGAGGGCCTGGATGTTGCGGTCCAGGTACTTGGCACCCATGTTGTCGAGGATGACGTCGGCGCCCGCCCCGGCCGTGGCCTGCCGGATCTCCTCCACGAAGTCCTGCTCGCGGTAGTTGATCAGGATGTCGGCGCCCAGCTCGGCGCACCGCCGCAGCTTCTCCTTGCTGCCCGCGGTGACGGCGACCTTCGCGCCGACGGCCTTGGCGAGCTGGATCGCCATGGTGCCGATGCCGCTGGACCCGCCGTGCACGAGCAGGGTCTCCCCGGGGCGCAGGTGGGCGACCATGAAGACGTTCGACCAGACCGTGCAGGTCACCTCGGGCAGCGCCGCGGCCTGCCGCACGTCGAGGCCGCGCGGCACCGGCAGCAGCTGACCGGCCGGGACGGCGACCCGCTCGGCGTAACCGCCGCCGGAGAGCAGCGCGCAGACCTCGTCGCCCACGGCCCACCCCGCCACGCCCGCGCCGATCGCGGTGATCCGTCCGGAGCATTCCAGGCCGGGATAGGGGGAGGCGCCGGGCGGCGGGTCGTAGAAACCCCGGCGCTGCAGGACGTCGGCCCGGTTGACCGCGCCGGCCACCACCTCGACCAGCACTTCGCCCTCTCCGGCGACCGGGTCCGGGACCTCGTCCCACACCAGCGCCTCGGGCCCACCAGGTTCGGGAATCGTGATCGCATGCATGAAAGGGACGCTACCTCTCGGGCCGGGGACCCGGGCGGCTCCGCCGTCGGCCCGGTCCGCCGAGAAACCACCGTGCGCGACCGATGAGTTCGCGCGACGGTGAAGGTCTGCCCCTGCGTAACCCGAGTACGCGGAAGGACACCACACCATGAGCCAGCAGACGCCCGGTCTGGCCATCGAGACCGCGGGCCTGGTGAAGACGTTCGGCGAGACGAAGGCCGTGGACGGAGTCGACCTGGCCGTGCCCACCGGCACGGTGTACGGCGTCCTCGGCCCGAACGGCGCCGGGAAGACCACCACCGTGAAGATGCTCGCCACCCTGCTCCGGCCGGACGGCGGCGAGGCCCACGTCTTCGGCCACGACGTCGTCCGGGAGGCGGACGAGGTGCGCGGCCGGGTCAGCCTGACCGGCCAGTACGCGTCCGTGGACGAGGACCTCACCGGCACCGAGAACCTGGTCCTGCTCGGCCGGCTCCTCGGCCACCACAAGAAGGCCGCGCGGGAGCGCGCCGCCCAGCTGCTGGAGGCCTTCGGACTGACCGACGCGGCCGGGAAGCAGGTCAAGAACTACTCCGGCGGCATGCGGCGCCGGATCGACATCACCGCGTCCATCCTGAACACGCCGGACCTGCTGTTCCTGGACGAGCCGACCACCGGCCTCGACCCGCGCAGCCGCAACCAGGTGTGGGACATCGTGCGCGCGGTCGTCGCCCAGGGCACGACCGTGCTGCTGACCACGCAGTACCTGGACGAGGCCGACCAGCTGGCCTCCCGGATCGCCGTCATCGACCGCGGGAAGGTGATCGCCGAGGGCACCAAGGGCGAGCTGAAGGCGTCCGTCGGCGCCGGCTCCGTCCATCTGCGGCTGCGCGACGCGGAGCAGCGGCCGGAGGCCTCACGGGTGCTGCGGCGGGTGCTGCGGGCGGACGTCCAGCTGGAACCGGACCCGGTGGCACTGACCGCGCGCGTCGGCGCGGGGACGTCGAACGGCCGGGGCACCGCCGAGCAGGCCGCCGCCGCGCTCGCCGAACTGGCCCGCGCCGGCGTCGTCGTCGACACCTTCTCACTGGGCCAGCCGAGCCTGGACGAGGTCTTCCTCGCCCTCACCGGACACGACACCACGGCGCACGACGCGCCGCGGGCGCACGACGCGCCACAGGCTGACGACGGACCGCAGGCTCACGACGGACCGCAGGCTCACGACGGACCGCAGGCTGACGACACCAAGGACGGGGCCGCCGCATGACCATCGCGACCAGCACCGAGACCACCAAGGAACTCGCCCCCGTCAGCACCGAATCGCTGGCCGCGCTGCTGGTGGCCAAGGAGCGACCGCCGCGGCCGAGCGCCCTGTCGGCGTCGCTGACCTTCGGGTGGCGGGCGATCCTGAAGATCAAGCACGTACCGGAGCAGCTGTTCGACGTCACCGCCTTCCCGGTCATGATGGTGCTGATGTACACGTACCTGTTCGGCGGGGCGCTGGCGGGCTCACCGAAGGAGTACATCCAGTTCCTGCTGCCGGGCATCCTGGTGATGTCGGTCGTGATGATCACCATGTACACGGGGGTCTCGGTCAACACGGACATCGAGAAGGGCGTCTTCGACCGGTTCCGCTCCCTGCCGATCTGGCGGCCGTCGACGATGGTCGGCTACCTGCTGGGGGACGCGCTGCGCTACACCATCGCGTCCGTGGTGATGCTGGCCGTCGGCGTCTCTCTCGGCTACCGGCCGCACGGCGGGGCCGGTGGCGTGGCCGCGGGGATCGCGCTGCTGGTGGCCTTCTCGTTCGCCTTCTCGTGGATCTGGACGATGTTCGGGCTGCTGCTGCGCACCGAGAAGTCGGTGATGGGCGTCAGCATGATGGTGATCTTCCCGCTGACCTTCCTGTCCAACGTCTTCGTCGACCCGCGCACCATGCCGGGCTGGCTCCAGGCGTTCGTCAACAACAGCCCGGTCACCCATCTGGCCTCCGCGGTGCGTGGACTGATGGGCGGCGAGTGGCCCACCGGTGAGATCGCCTGGTCGCTGGGGTGGGCCGCCGTGTTCGTCCTGGTCTTCGGGCCGGTCACCATGCGGCTGTACAACCGCAAGTAGACCGCTCAGAGCCGCGGGGCGCGCCGCTCGTCCGGGGCGGCCCGCGGCACGATGGTGATCACCCGGTCCGTCAGCTCCAGCGTGTGCACGGCCGGATCGTCGTAGTGCAGCACCCGGTGCCCGCGGACGACGCTGATCACCAGGTCGTCCGTCTCGCGCGGGTTCCGGCCCACCTCGGCCCTGGTCACCGGCCGGTCGACGACGTCGAGGCCGCTGCCCTGGCGGATGAGGTCCTCCATGACCAGGCCGGCGGCCGGGCTGAGCACGGACAGGCCCAGCAGCCGCCCGGCCGCGCCGGCACTGGTGATGACCTCGTCGGCGCCGGACTGCCGCAGCAGCGGCGCGTTCTCCTCCTCGCGGACCGCGGCCACGATCGTCGCGCCCAGGTTGAGCTGCCGGGCCGTCAGCGCCACCAGGACGGCCGTGTCGTCGCGCTGGGTGGCGATGATGATCTGCGCCGCCCGCTGCACCTCGGCGCGCCTGAGCACGTCGCTGCGAGTCGCGTCCCCGAGCACGGCGGCGTAGCCCTCGGCCGTCGCGGCGTCCACCGCCTTGGCGCTCGGGTCGATGACGACGACCTGCTCCTTCTTCCGCCCCGTGGCGCAGACGGCCTGGATCGCGGCCCGCCCCTTCGTACCGAAGCCGACGACGACGGTGTGGTCGCGCAAGGGGGACCTCCAGCGGGTGTGCGGGACAGCGGACCGGGTACGGCGCCCGGACGTCGGGTCCGACGCTACCGAGCCGCCGGGCGCGCGCCCACCCCGGTCGGCGTGTCGGCCCGGGGGGCACGGGGAACGCGCCGGACGCTGTGCGGAACGATGGATCCGAGTGTCCGTACCGACGCAGCAGGGGGCCAGCGATGAAGGACGACGAGCATCCGCCGACGCACGGGGTGAGGTCCGCGTTGCTGCGGTCCCTGTGGAGCCGCTCGCGCAAGGAGGCCCGTGACGACGCGGAGGCGGGCCGCTCCATCACCATGCCGGTGCTGAACGTCGTACCGCCGTTGCAGCAGGTCCTCAAGCGCCTGTTCCTGGCGATACTGGTGCTGGTCATCACCGTCCTGATCGTCTATGCGGACCGTGAGGGCTACAACGACAACTCCGACGGCTCCCTCGACCTGCTCGACGCCGCGTACTACGCCACCGTCACCCTTTCCACCACCGGATACGGCGACATCACCCCGGTCAGCGGAACCGCCCGGCTGACCAACATCTTCGTCATCACCCCCCTGCGCGTGCTCTTCCTGATCATCCTGGTCGGCACCACCCTGGAGGTGCTCACCGAGCGCACCCGCCAGCAGGTCCGCATCCACCGCTGGCGCGCCCGCACCCGGGACCACGTCGTGGTCGTCGGCTATGGCACCAAGGGGCGGCACGCCGTGGAGACCCTGATCGGGCAGGGCATCCGCAAGGAGCGGATCGTCGTCGTGGACGCCCAGCACAAGATGGTCGAGGCGGCCGGCGACGACGGGCTGGTGGCGGTGACCGGCGACGCCACCCGCTCGGACACCCTGCTCAAGGCCGAGCTCCACCGCGCCACCCGCGTGATCATCGCCCCGCAGCGCGACGAGACGGCCACGCTGATCACCCTGACCGCCCGCCAGCTGAACAAGCACGCCACGATCGTCGTCGCGGTCCGCGAGGACGAGAACGTCCCGCTGCTCAAGCAGAGCGGCGCGGACACCGTCGTGACCAGCTCCAGCTCGGCCGGCCGGCTGCTCGGCACGTTCACGGCCACCCCGCCCGTGGCCCGGACGCTGGAGGACCTGATGACCCTCGGCAGCGGGATGGACCTCATCGAGCGCCTGGTGACCCCCGAGGAGGTCGGCCGGACGCCCCGCGAGTGCGCCGACCTGGTCGTCGCGGTCGTACGGAACCGCAAGATGCTGGACTACACCGAGGGGTGGCAGACGGAACTGCGACCGGGGGACCGGGTCATCACCATCAGCCGGCCGGTCGCCGCCGCCTGACTCCCACCCCGGCGGCCAGGGAGCGTGCCCGATGTTTCACGTGAAACACAGCCCGCTTCCGGGCGCGGCCCACGGCAGGTCGAGGAGCTCCGCCGCCTGACCGGCCCGCCCCCCACCCGGAGGGACCACCGCCAGGGCGTCCGCGACCGCGACGCCCCGCAGCATGGCCGGACCGTTGTAATGCAGCGGCACCGCACGGTCCGCCCGCAGCACGACGGGGACGAGCCGGGTGTCGTACGGATGCCCGTGCACCGCCTCCCGCAGGGGCAGCGCGTACGGCTCCCGCGCCGGCCGTGCCGCCAGCGTGCGCAGCAGGGGTTCGGCGAGGGTGAGCAGACCGGAGACGGCGGCCAGCGGATTGCCCGGCAGGCCGACCAGGTGCTGGCCCTCCCGGGTGCGGGCCAGCAGCATCGGGTGGCCCGGGCGGACCTTGACGCCGTCGACCAGGAGTTCCGCGCCGATGCGGCGCAGGGTGGGATGGACGTGGTCGACGGGGCCGGAGGCGGTGCCGCCGGTGGTGAGGACGAGGTCGGCGCCGCTGGCCGTGATCGCCTCGTACAGGGCGTCGGCGTCGTCGCCGATCCGCCGCACGGCCGTGACCTCGGCACCGAGCGCCCGCAGCCACGGCGGCAGCAGGGGGCCGAGGGCGTCCCGGATGAGCCCGTCGTGCGGCAGGCCCTCGGAGAGCAGTTCGTCGCCGAGGACCAGGACCTCGGCGCGGGGGCGCGGTACGGCGGTGAGCGTGTCGTACCCGGCGGCCGCGGCGAGGCCCAGCACGGCCGGGGTGACGAGGGTGCCGGGCGGCAGCAACTGGTCGCCGACGCGGCACTCCTGGCCGCGCGGCCGGATGTCCTGGCCGTGGCCGAGGTCGCGCGTGGCGTGCAGTCTGCCCCGGTCGTCCACCCGGCCGTGCTCACTGCGCAGCACCGCGGTGGTGTCGGGCGGGATCCGGGCGCCGGTGGCGATCCGGACGGCCTCGCCGTCACCGAGCGGCACGGGTGCCGCGTGGCCCGCGAGAATGCCCTGCTCCCGTACGTCCCAGGGTCCGGGTCCGGCGACCGCCCAGCCGTCCATCGCGGAGCTGTCGAAGGAGGGCAGGTCGGTGAGGGCGGTGAGGGGGGCGGCCAGGGGAAGGCCGAGGGCGGCGTCGAGGGGGAGCGGGGCGGGGGCGCGGCGGCTGCCGCGCCGGACGGCACGGGCGGCGGTCTCCCGGGCCTCCGGCCAGGGGGTGGCCTGGTGGGCGCGGTCCTGGGGCCGGTGGCCGCTCGCCGCGGGTGCCGCCGCGGCGGGGGGCGGGGCGGGGACGCCCGCGGTGTCCCGGGGCGGGGCGCCGTCCCGGTGGCGTGACCTGTCGTGGTCGTCCCTCACGAGTGCCAGCGCCTCCTCGACGTGACGGTCCTGGATGTCCTCGCCGTCCTGGATGCCAGAGGTGGTCATCCGGCGTCCGGGCGGGGCTCCGGGGCGGTCTGGGGGCCGGGGTCGGTTCGAGGGCCGGAAGCGGCGGGGTCCGTGGAGGCGGAGCCCGAGGGGGCGGAGTCCGTGGGCGCGGCGGCTGCGGGATCGGCGGCCGTGGGATCGGCGCTCTCCTCCTCCGCCCAGCGCAGCGCCAGGGCGGTGGCCCTGCGGGAGGCCTCGGCGACGGCGTCGGGGCCGCCGCCGGCGCGCGCCGCGGCGTACCCCACGAGGAAGGTGGTCAGCGGGGCCGCGGGCCGTGCCACCTCGTGGGCCGCGTCGCGGGCGAGGTCGAGCAGGACACCGGTGTCGACGTCGAGGTCGATGCCCAGCTCGTCCTTGACTGCGGAGATCCATTCATCCAACACGAGCCCATGCTCCCTGATGCGTGCCCTGGCAGTGGCGATGTCGTCCCAGGTGTCGCAGTCGAAGGACGCGACGGGGTCGGGGACGCGGGTGAGGTTCAGTTCGGCGGTGAGGAGCCGCAGGGGCAGGCCGGTGAGGCCGCCGTGCTCGGCTCCGAGGTGCGCGAGGGTGCCGCGCAGCCGCGGTGCCCGGTAGGCGGCCACGAGTGGCTGGTCACGGCCGTCGGGATCGGTGAGCAGCACGCCGTCGGCGGTGCCCGCGTCGAGTGCGGCGAGCAGTGCCCCGACCGTGCGTGCGCCGAGAAAGGGCAGATCCGCGGAGAGGACCACCACCCGGTCGGTGCCGGTCAGCGGCAGACCGGCCGCGAGGGCGGCCAGCGGTCCGCCGCCGGGCGGATCCTCGCGCGCCCACGTCACCGGCCGTGCGGTCGGCCTCGGACCGGCCACGACGACGGTCGTCCGGGCGCCGGCGCAGGCGGCGAGCACCCGGTCCAGCAGCGGGCGTCCGCCCACCCGTACACCGGGCTTGTCCGCCCCGCCGAGCCGCCGCGCGCCGCCCCCGGCGAGCACGACGGCGTCGTAGTCGCCGGACCGGCCGGATGCGGAGCCGGAGGGCTGCTTCTCGCTCACCCCCTGAGTATGCGTGCCGCCCGCCGTCCCGGGAAACGCGGGCGGACCCCGGTCACAAGGTGCGCAGCAGCACCGCCGGTCGTTCCACGCAGTCCGCGACATGGCGCAGGAAGCCGCCCGCCGTGCCACCGTCGCACACCCGGTGGTCGAAGGTGAGAGAGAGCTGCACGACCTGCCGCACCGCGAGCTCACCCTCGTGCACCCACGGCTTGGGGACGATACGGCCGACGCCGAGCAGGGCGGCCTCGGGGTGGTTGATGATCGGCGTGGACCCGTCCACGCCGAACACCCCGTAGTTGTTCAGCGTGAAGGTGCCGCCCGTCAGGTCCGCGGGGGTGAGCCGGCCGGCCCGGGCCGCCTCGGTCAGCCGGGCGAACTCCGCGGTGAGGTCCTCGGCGTCCCGGGTGTGCGCGTCGCGGACGACCGGCACGACCAGCCCTCGCTCGGTCTGCGCGGCGAACCCCAGGTGCACCTGGTCCAGCCGGACGACCTCCCTGGCCGCCATGTCCACGGTGGAGTTCAGCTCGGGGAAGCGGGCGAGCGCGGCGGTGCAGATCCGGGCCAGCAGGGCGAGCAGGGAGATCGTGGGACCGCCGGCCGCGTTCATCTCGGTGCGGGCCCGCATCAGCTCCGTAGCGTCGGCGTCCACCCAGCAGGTCGCGTCCGGTATCTCCCGCCGGCTGCGGGAGAGCTTGTCGGCGACGGCACCGCGCACGCCCTTCAGCGGGACGCGCAGGCCGGTGGCGTGGGCGGAGGCGGCCGGCGCGGCCGCCGGTGCGGACGGGCCCGCCGGTGCGGAAGCCGCCGGGGTGGTGGGCACGCGCGGGTGCGGCTCCGTGCGCGCCGGGGCGATGGCGGTGTGCGCCGGTGCGGTGGCCGGGTGGGCGAGCGGCTCGGTCCGCGGCCGGGCGGTCCGGCCCCGCGCGGCGGCGGCCCGCAGCGCGTACTCCACGTCGGCGCGCAGAATCAGCCCGTCTGGGCCGGAGCCCGTCAGTTCCCGCAGGTCCAGCCCGTGCTCCCGGGCCAGCCGCCGGACGAGGGGGGAGATCACCGGAACGGGCCCCTCACCGCGGCCGCCGTCACCGCTGACGTGGGAGTCGGGGCGGGCGGCCGGCGTGCCCGGAGCCGGGGCGGCCGGCCCCTGCGCGGCGCTCGGCCCCGCCGCGGGCGCGCCGGGGGTCCGGGGACGCACCCTGCGGCGCCGCGCCGGCGGCGCGCCCGTGCCGTAGCCGACCAGGACGTTGCCGGAGCCGGTGCCGGAGCGCGTGCCGGAGCCGTTGGCCGAGGCGGTGCCGGCGGTCTCGGGCGCCCGCGGACCCGGGCCCGAGGCCACGTCCGGCCCCGCCCCGGCACCCTGGGCCGTCCCGAACGCCGGACCGGGGCCCGGGCCCTGGCCGGTCTCGCGCGCCGGACCGGAGCCCACGCCCTGGCCGGTCCCGTACGCCGGGCCGGAGCCCGGGCCCTGGCCGGTCTCGCGCGCCGGACCGGAGCCCACGCCCTGGCCGGTCCCGTACGCCGGGCCGGAGCCCACGCCCGAAGCGGTACCCGTAGCCGGATGACCGGAGCCCGCTCCCTGGACGGTCCCGTAGGCCGGCCCGGAACCCGCGTCCGGCCCCTCGCCCGCGTCGTCGGAGGCCGCCGCCCCCACCGCCACCGTCAGCAGCGGGGCCCCCACCGGGAGCTCCGTGCCCTCCTCGCCGAAGCGGGCCGTGACCACGCCCCCGTAGGGGCAGGGGACCTCGACCATCGCCTTGGCCGTCTCGACCTCGACGACCGGCTGGTCGACGGCGACGACGTCACCGACCTGAACCAGCCAGCGCACGATCTCCGCCTCGGTGAGCCCTTCTCCGAGGTCGGGGAGCTTGAACTCCAGCACCTGTGCCATCAGCTCTCGGCCTCCCATTGCAGACGCGCCACGGCGTCCAGGATGCGGTCGACGCCGGGGAGATGGTGCCTCTCCAGCATCGGCGGCGGGTAGGGGACGTCGAACCCGGCCACGCGCAGCACCGGCGCCTCCAGGTGGTGGAAGCAGCGCTCCGTGACCCGGGCCGCGATCTCCCCGCCCGGTCCGCCGAACCCGCCCGACTCGTGGACCACGACCGCTCGCCCGGTCCGTCGCACCGAGGCACAGACCGTCTCGTCGTCGAACGGCACCAGCGAGCGCAGGTCGACGACTTCGAGGTCCCATCCCTCGGCCCGGGCCGCCTCGGCGGCTTCGAGGCAGACGGGTACCGACGGCCCGTACGTGATGAGTGCGGCGCTCCGGCCGGAGCGCCGCAGCACCGCGCGGCCGATGGGTTCAACGGTCTGCGGGTCGTCCGGGTTCCAGGCGTCCTTCGACCAGTACAGCCGCTTGGGCTCCAGGAAGACGACCGGGTCGTCGGAGGCGATGGCGGCGCGCAGCAGGCCGTAGGCGTCGGCGACGGTCGCGGGGGTGACGACATGGAGGCCCGGGGTCGCCATGTAGTAGGCCTCGGACGAGTCGCTGTGGTGTTCCACCCCGCCGATGCCGCCGCCGTAGGGGACGCGGATGGTGATCGGCAGGGGCATCTTCCCGCGCGTGCGGTTGCGCATGCGCGCCACATGGCTGACGAGCTGCTCGAACGACGGGTAGGCGAACGCGTCGAACTGCATCTCGACGACCGGCCTGAGCCCGTACATCGCCATGCCCACGGCCGTGCCGAGGATGCCGGCCTCGGCGAGCGGGGTGTCGGTGCAGCGGTCCTCGCCGAACTCCCCGGCGAGCCCGTCGGTGACGCGGAAGACACCGCCGAGGGTGCCGACGTCCTCGCCCATGACGTGCACGGACGGGTCGGCGGCCATGGCGTCGCGCAGCGCCCGGGTGAGGGCCTGGGCCATGGTGGCGGGCTTGACGGCGACCGTCGTCATCACAGCTCTCCTTCCCGCGCGGCCCGGAGTTCGGCCGCCAGCAGGGCCTGCTGCTCGCGCAGCTGCGGGGTCGGCTCGGCGTAGACGTCGGCGAACAGGTCCATGGGGTCGAGCCCGGGGTCCTGGTTCAGGCGGGCGCGCAGACCGGCGGCGAGCGCCTCGGCGTCCTCGCGCGCGGCCCGCACCCCGGCCTCGTCGAGCCAGCCGCGCTCGGTCAGCTCCCGTTCCAGCAGCGCGATCGGGTCGTGCGCCCGCCAGGCGTCGAGCTCGGAGTCCGCGCGGTAGCGCTTGTCGTCGTCCGCGTTGGTGTGCGCCTCCAGGCGGTACGTCACCGCCTCCACCAGCGTGGGACCACCGCCCACGCGCGCGTGCCGGATGGCGTCGGAGAGCACCTCGTGCACGGCGGCGGCGTCGTTGCCGTCGACCAGGCGGCCCGGCATGCCGTACCCGACGGCCTTGTGGGCCAGGGAGGGCGCGGCGGTCTGCTTGGCCAGCGGGACGGAGATCGCGAAGCCGTTGTTCTGGACCAGGAAGACGACGGGGGCCTGCCAGACGGCGGCGAAGTTCAGCGCCTCGTGGAAGTCGCCCTCGCTGGTGCCGCCGTCGCCGACGATCGCCAGCGCGACCACGTCGTCGCCCTTGAGGCGGGCGGCGTGCGCGAGGCCGACGGCGTGCGGCAACTGGGTGGCGAGCGGGGTGCACAGGGGGGCGACGCGGTGCGCGTACGGGTCGTAGCCGGTGTGCCAGTCGCCGCGCAGCAGGGTGAGGGCCTCGACCGGGTCCACGCCCCGGACGACGGCGGCGAGGGTGTCGCGGTAGCTGGGGAAGAGCCAGTCGCGCTCCTCCAGGGCCAGCGCGGCGGCGACCTCGCAGGCCTCCTGGCCGGTGCTGGACGGGTAGACGGCGAGGCGGCCCTGCCTGGTGAGAGCGGTGGCCTGCGCGTTGTACCGGCGGCCGCGCACCAGCTGGGCGTGGAGCCGGCGCAGCAGCGCGGGGTCGGCCTTGGCGGCGGCCTCGGTGCCGAGCACGCGGTACGGAGCCGCGTCGGGCAGCAGCGGCGAGGGGTCGGTGCGGGGCTGCCAGGCGGGCGGCGGCGACGGCTTGTACGCGCCACGCTGCTCCATGACCGTCATGACGGCACCTCCTCGTGGGAGCGGCTTCGGGGAGGCGCGTATCTGTGATGCGCCTCACCTACCGATTGTTCGGTCGACGGCACATTTTGGCTACAGGCCCCCCAGGGCTGTGGACAAACGGTTCTCCACAACCTGAGATGGACGCAGTACGTCCATGGTAGAGAGGTGGGGGGACATGGCATCTGAACAAACGGCCGACGAGCCGGAGGCCGGCGTCCTCCTGCCGCCGCCGCGTCCGCTCGACGCGATCGACCAGGACATCCTGCGGATGCTCCAGTCCGACGGCCGCTCGTCGATACGGTCCGTCGCCGAACGGGTCCATGTCTCCCGGGCCAACGCCTACGCCCGTATCAACCGGCTCGTGGAGGACGGCGTCATCCGCGGTTTCGGGGCCCGCGTCGACCACGAGCGCGCGGGCCAGGGGACGTCGGCGTACATCACCCTGAAGATCGTCCAGAACTCCTGGCGCACCGTGCGCGAGCAGCTCAGACAGCTGCCCGGCGCCTCGCACATCGCCCTCGTCGGGGGCGATTTCGATGTCCTGCTGCTGGTGCACACCCCCGACAACCGGGCCCTGCGCGAGGTGGTGCTCACCCGGCTCCAGGCGATCCCCGAGGTGCTCAGCACGCGCACGCTGCTGGTCTTCGAGGAGGAGGACCTGGAGCCGCAGGGCTGAGCGCCGGGGCGACCGGCCCCCGCGGGCCGGTCGCCCCGGCCCGGTGCGTCAGCCCGCCCGGCGCAGCCCCTCGAACACCAACTGCGCGATCGCGTCGGCCACTTCGCGCTCCCCCACGCCGCGCGGGTCGGGGCGGTACCACTCGACGATCGAGTTGATCATGCCGAAGACCAGCCGGGTGGCCAGCCGCACCTCCACGTCGCCGCGCACGTCGCCGTCGGCGGCGGCCGCCTTCAGCAGCTCGGCGACCCGGTGGTCGAAGTCGCGGCGGCGCTCCAGCGCCCACCGCTCGGTGTCCGTGTTTCCGCGCACCCGCAGCAGCAGCGTCACGTACGGCAGTTCGGCGATGAGCACCTCGACCATGCGCCGCACGACGTACTCCAGCCGCTCGGCGGAGCGCCCCACGCGCGCGTGCTCCTCGTCCAGGATCCCGAACAGCCCGTCCAGCGCCCGGCTCACGGCCCGGCGCAGCAGCTCCTCCTTGCCCGTGACGTGGTGGTAGATCGACGACTTGGAGATGCCGGCCGCCTTGGAGAGGTGCTCCATGGAGGTGCCGTCGTAGCCGCGCTCGTTGAAGACCTGGACGGCGACCGACAGCAGCGTCTCCGGGGTGTACGTGTCGCGCTTGGCGGTGGTCATGACGTGCTGCCCTCCCGCTTGTCGGTGGCGTACGCGTGGCGGTAGAGCGCGAGGGACGGCGCGTAGCGTCCCGAGGGGTCGCGCAGGTGCAGGTCGTCCAGGAGGGCGTAGGCCCAGGAGCGGCCGAGCCGGCGGCTCCACTCGAAGGGGCCCAGCGGGTAGTTGACGCCGAGCCGCATCGCGGTGTCGATGTCCTCCTCGGTGGCGACACCCTTGGCGACGGCGTCGTGGGCGAGGTCGACGATCCGCGCGACCGTGCGGGCGACGATCATGCCCGGGACGTCGCCGATGACGCTGACCTTCTTGCCGAGCGCCTGGAACAGGCCGGTGGCCTCGGCGAGCGTCTGCGGGGAGGTGTCCTGGGAGGCGGACAGGGCGATCCGGCCGGCCCGGCGGTAGTCCAGGGCGAGGTCGAAGTAGACGACGTCCCGGAACTCCACCGAGGTCTGGCCGTCGGCGAGCGCCAGCTGCCCGCCGCTGGGCAGCACCAGCCGGGTGCCGTGGTCCTCGTCCTCCTCGCGCACCTGGACGCCCGCCTCGCGGATCAGCGCGAGCAGGCCGGACGCGGGGCCCAGATCGCCCTCGGCGACGACGTACGCGGGCGGCCGGGCGGTCTCCGCGGTGTGCGGCTCGGGGCGCTCGGCGCCGTCCCGGTAGTCGTACCAGCCCTGTCCGGACTTGCGGCCCAGCCGGCCGGACTCGACCAGGCGGCGCTGGGCGAGCGACGGGGTGAAGCGCACGTCCTGGAAGAGGGACTGCCACACCGAGTGCGTCACGGACTCGTTGACGTCCTGCCCGATGAGGTCGGTCAGCTCGAAGGCGCCCATCCGGAAGCCGCCGCACTCGCGCAGCACGGCGTCGATGGTGGCGGGGTCCGCGCCGTGCGCCTCGTAGACGGCGAAGGCCTCGGCGTAGAACGGCCGGGCGACGCGGTTGACGATGAAGCCGGGGGTGTCCGCGCAGGCCACCGGCGTCTTGCCCCAGGCGCGGGCCGTCTCGTACGCGCGCGTGGCCGAGGTGACGTCCGTGGCGGACCCGGAGACCACCTCGACCAGCGGCAGCAGCGGGGCCGGGTTGAAGAAGTGCAGGCCGACGAAGCGGCCGGGGACGCGCAGGGCGCCGCCGACGGCGGTCACCGGCAGGGAGGAGGTGTTGGTGGCGAGCAGACAGTCCTCGGCGACCACGTCCTCCAGCTCGCGCAGCAGGTCCCGCTTGACGTCCAGCCGCTCCGGCACGGCCTCCACGACGAGGGCCGAGTCCGCGAGCTCGGCGAGGCTCCCGGCGGGCCGCAGGCGGGCCCACGCGGCGTCCCGTTCCGCGCCGGTGAGCCGTTCCTTCTCGACGAGCCGGTCGAGCCGGGCACCGATCGCCGCGGCGGCCTCCCGGGCGCGCCCGGGGACGGCGTCGTACAGCCGTACGGGATGGCCGGCGACCAGCGCCACCTGGGCGATGCCCTGGCCCATGGTGCCGCTGCCGACGACGGCCACGGGGCTGCTGAGGTCGAGTGCTGTCATGGACGCGATCCTCCCGCACGGGGTTTTCCACAGATGCGGCGGACTCCCTTGAACCGACCGATCGTTCGGTTACTCTAACTCTGACCGCCCGATCCCACCCCTGTTGCTGCCCAGGTCATGAGCTCGACGAGGAGCTCACCAGACGAGGAGTTGGTCCCGCATGGCCGCCGAACTCACCGCCCACGAGCTGATCGCCCAGCACCGGCCCACCCTCGACCAGGCGCTGGAAGCCGTCCGCACGCGCGCGTACTGGTCCCCGCACCCCGAGCACCCGAAGGCCTACGGGGAGCACGGAAGCCTGGACGCGGCCGCGGGCAAGGCCGCCTTCGACGCCCTGCTCGGCACCCGCCTCGACCTCGGCCAGCCCGGCACGGACGGCTGGGTGGACGGCGAGGTCTCCCCCTACGGAATCGAGCTGGGCGTCAGCTACCCGCACGCGGACATCGAGGTGCTGCTGCCCGCCATGCGGGCCGGACAGCGCGCCTGGCGCGACGCGGGCCCCAAGGCCCGGGCCACGGTCTGTCTGGAGATCCTCAAGCGGATCAACGACCGGACGCACGAGTTCGCGCACGCGGTCATGCACACCTCCGGCCAGGCCTTCATGATGGCGTTCCAGGCGGGCGGCCCGCACGCCCAGGACCGCGGCCTGGAGGCGGTGGCGTACGCGTACGCGGAGCAGGTCCGCGTCCCCGGCACCGCCGAGTGGACCAAGCCGCAGGGCAAGCGCGACCCGCTGGCGCTGACCAAGCGCTTCACGGCGGTCCCGCGCGGGATCGGCCTGGTGATCGGCTGCAACACCTTCCCGACGTGGAACGGCTACCCGGGCCTGTTCGCCTCCCTGGCCACCGGCAACGCGGTCCTGGTGAAGCCGCACCCGCGCGCGGTGCTGCCGCTGGCGCTCACCGTGCAGGTCGCGCGCCAGGTGCTCACCGAGGCCGGCTTCGATGCGAACCTGGTCGCGCTGGCCGCCGAGCGCCCCGGCGAGGGCATCGCCAAGACCCTCGCCGTCCGCCCCGAGATCCGGATCATCGACTACACCGGCTCGACGGCGTTCGGCGAGTGGCTGGAGGCCAACGCCCGCCAGGCGCAGGTGTACACCGAGAAGGCCGGCGTCAACACCGTGATCGTGGAGTCGACCGGCGACTACAAGGGGATGCTGTCCAACCTGGCGTTCTCCCTGTCGCTGTACAGCGGCCAGATGTGCACCACCCCGCAGAACCTGCTCGTCCCCCGCGACGGCATCCGCACCGACCAGGGCCCGAAGTCCTACGACGAGGTGGTCGCCGACCTGGCGCAGGCGGTCGACGGGCTGCTCGGCGACGACGCGCGCGCGAACGCCCTGCTCGGCGCGATCGTCAACCCGGACGTCAAGGCCCGCCTGGAGGCCGCGCCCGGCCTCGGCGAAGTCGCCCTGGCCTCCCGGGAGGTCGGCAACCCCGAGTTCCCGGCGGCGGTGGTCCGCACGCCCGTCATCGTCAAGCTGGACGGCGCCAAGCCGGACGACGAGGCCGCCTGCATGAGCGAGTGCTTCGGCCCCGTCTCCTTCGCCGTCGCCGTCGACTCGGCCGCGGACGCGGTGCGGCTGCTGCGCCGGTCCGTGCGGGAGAAGGGCGCGATGACGGTCGGCGCGTACACGACCGACGAGGAGGTCGAGCGGGAGATCGAGGAGGCCTGCCTGGAGGAGGCCGCGCAGCTCTCGCTCAACCTCACCGGCGGGGTGTACGTCAACCAGACCGCCGCCTTCTCCGACTTCCACGGCTCGGGCGGCAACCCGGCCGCCAACTCGGCCCTGACCGACGGCGCGTTCGTGGCGAACCGCTTCCGGACGGTGGAGGTCCGCCGGGAGGCGTGACCCGTCACGACGCGGCGCCCCCGGTCGCGCTCCAGTGGTACAGCGTCATGGCCACACTGGTCGCGAGGTTGTAGCTGGAGACCTGGGGGCGCATCGGCAGCGCCACCAGGCGGTCGGCACGCGCGCGTACGGCCGCGGACAGCCCGCTGCGCTCCGAACCGAAGGCGAGCAGCGCGTCGTCGGGCAGCTTCAGGCCGCGGATGTCCTCGCCCTCCGGGTCGAGCGCGAACAGCGGCCCGGGCGGCAGTTCGCCGACCTCCAGCCGCTCCACGGCGGTCGCGAAGTGCAGCCCGGCGCCGCCGCGGACGACCGTGGGGTGCCAGGGGTCGAGCGGGCCGGTCGTGACCACGCCGGTCGCCCCGAAGCCGGCCGCCAGCCGGATCACGGCCCCGGCGTTGCCGAGGTTGCGCGGCTGGTCGAGGACGACGACGGGCGCGCCGCGGGGCGTGCGGGCCAGCGCCCGCAGCCGGCCCTCCCGGGACGGCCGTACCGCCAGGGCGGCCACGGCGGTGGGATGCGGACGCGGCACCAGGGAGGCGTACGTCTGCTCCGGCACCTGGGTGAGCAGCGCGGCCAGCGTCTGCCGCACGTCCGGAGCGAGCTCGTCGGCGAGGGCCAGCGCGGCCTCGCGGTCGGCGGTGACGGCGACGGGTACCTCGGCGCCGAAGCGCAGGGCGTGCTTGAGGGCGTGGAAGCCGTCGAGCAGCACGGAGGTGCCGGCGAGCCGGCGCCAGGCGCTCACCCGCTGCTCCGCGCGGCCGGCGGCGTCCGGGCCCGCGGGGTCGTTCATGCCCTGAAGCCTACGCGGCTTCGCCCGGAGTCCCCGGGCCGCCCGGGAGCCTCGGGCGTCCGCTGCGCGGGGATCACGGGGCCGGCGCGCCGCGGCAGCCGGGCACGCGCGCGTGCGGCCAGGCCGCCCAGGCGGCGCAGGAACGGCGTCGGCAGGAACACCGCGTCCGCCGCGATCATCGCCAGCGAGAAGAAGGGCAGCCCGAGCACCACGGCGATCACGGCGTGCTCGGTGATCATGGCGGCCAGCAGGACGTTCTTGACGCGCCGGTGCAGCAGCGTGAACGGGAAGGCGACCTGGACCAGCACGGTCCCGTACGTCACGAGCATCACCACGGTGCCGCTCGCGGACAGCAGGTCGGCGAGGGCGGGCCAGGGCGAGAAGTACTCCAGGTGCAGCGGGTAGTGGACCGCGGTGCCGTCCTGCCAGCGGGAGCCCTGGACCTTGTACCAGCCGGCCGTGGCGTAGATCAGACAGGCCTCCGCCATGATCACGAACAGGGCGGCGTTGTGCAGGACGTTGGCGACCGCGTCGAGCAGGATCCGCGGCTCGCCGCCGCGCGTGAGGCGCCCGGCGAGCCACCACAGGGCCTGCGCCCCCCACACGCCCCACAGCAGCGCCGGCACCGGCCAGTCGCCGTCCAGCCGGCCCAGCGCGGTCACACCCGACAGCGCCAGCCCGAGCCCGCCCCACAGCGCCGGTCCGGTCCGGTCGGTGACCCGCTCCCCGCGCGCCTGGACGCGCGGCGTGCCCGCCGGGCCCGCCGCGCGTCCAGCGACCACACCTGGCCGCACCGCGTGAAGACCAGGTAGATGCACATCAGGTGCAGGACGTTGTCACCGCCGTCGCCCATGAAGACGCTGCGGTTCTGCAGCGAGAGCACGCCGACCATGAAGAGCACGGACAGGGTGCGGGTGCGCCAGCCCAGCATCAGCAGCAGGCTGGAGAGCACCCCCAGCGCGTAGACGGTCTCGAACCACAGCTGCCCGTCGGACCACATCAGTGCGGTGAAGGCGCCGTTCGCGCCGATCAGCTGCTCGGCGAGCACCCAATTCCACGGTCCGTCGGGGCCGTACAGCTCCTGCCGGTGCGGGATCTCGCGCAGCAGGAACAGCAGCCAGGTCGCGGCGAAGCCGATCCGTATCACGGCGGCCTGGTAGGGGCCGAGCGCGGACTCGGTGACCCGGGCGGCGGCCCGGGAGACGGCGAGGGCGAGGCGGCTCACCGCACGCCCCCCTCGGCCTCGTCGTCCGGCACCTGCCACCAGGGCAGCACCCGGTACACCGGCTCCAGCGAGATCCGCTCCTCGCTCCACTCGGGCGGGCGGACGTGGGTGGTGCGCGAGCGGACCTGGACCCGCTCCACCACGCCGCCCGGCCCGGCGGCGTCGGCGCGGTGCAGGCGCAGCACCACGATCCGGCGCAGATAGGTCTCGCTCAGCGAGCCGCGCAGGCCCGAGGGGCGGTTGTCGCCGTCGTGGGTGGCGGTGAAGAAGTCCCAGGCCCGGCGCAGCTCGTTCTGCTGGGTGTGGCTCGGCAGCGGGTTGCCGTCGATGGCCTCGCCGTCCTGTGCGGACAGGTCGTACCAGCCGGTGGTGCGGCTGCCGCCGTCACCCGTTCGCAGCTGGGCGCGCACCTGGACCGCGATGTCCTGCTGGAGCGGGTTGGGCGCGAACAGCTTCCAGTTCTGCTCGAACTCCGGGTAGATCCATGCGTCGACGGCCTCGCCGTGCTGCTCGGTGACCGTGTTCGACGGCGCGACGTGCAGGAAGACCATCCCCAGGTGCACGCAGACGGCGGCCGCGACGACGGCGAGGGCCAGTACGGCGCCGATCTGGTAGCGCGGCGAGAGGGCGGCGACGCCGGTGCGGTGTTCCGGCAGGGGCTCGCGGACGACGCCGGGTGCGCCCGGCTCGCCCCGCGGGTGCGGGACGGTCGCCCTCCGGTCGTCCGTGTCCTTCGCGCCCTGCGCGTCCATTCCGCCCCGATCCCGATCCCGATCCGGTCCGCCTGCGCCGCCGGCAGCCCCCTCGCAGGCGAACGGTACTCAGGCCGGCCCACCGGGCACAGGCCCTTCCATCAGCTCGTCCACACCCGCGCCGACGGGTTCTCCACAGCGGTTGACACCTTACGGCGCCCGGCCGACCATGGAATCGCACGAACCGAACGATCGGTCGGGAGCTTGCTCCGGGCAGGCCCAGGGTCGAGGAGGCCTGATGGCGACAGCAGCCGCGCGGCGGACGGACCACACAACGGCGTACGACGACCGGGACGGCACCGCCGCCACCGCCGGGTACGAGCGCGCCTTCGACGCCGCCGTGGCCGCCGACGAGCGCATCGAGCCGCGCGACTGGATGCCCGACGCCTACCGGGCGACGCTGGTGCGGCAGATCGCCCAGCACGCCCACTCCGAGATCATCGGGATGCAGCCGGAGGCCAACTGGATCACCCGCGCGCCCTCGCTGCGCCGCAAGGCCATCCTGATGGCCAAGGTCCAGGACGAGGCCGGCCACGGGCTGTACCTGTACAGCGCCGCGGAGACCCTCGGCACCAGCCGCGACGAGCTGCTGGACAAGCTGCACAGCGGCCGCCAGAAATACTCCTCTATCTTCAACTACCCCACACTCACCTGGGCGGACATCGGCGCGATCGGCTGGCTGGTGGACGGCGCCGCGATCACCAACCAGGTGCCGCTGTGCCGCTGCTCCTACGGCCCGTACGCGCGCGCGATGGTCCGCATCTGCAAGGAGGAGTCCTTCCACCAGCGCCAGGGCTACGAGCTGCTGCTGGCCCTCAGCCGCGGCACTCCCGAGCAGCACGCGATGGCGCAGGACGCGGTGGACCGCTGGTGGTGGCCGTCCCTGATGATGTTCGGACCGCCCGACGACGCGTCGCAGCACTCCGCGCAGTCGATGGCCTGGAAGATCAAACGGCACTCGAACGACGAGCTGCGCCAGCGCTTCGTCGACATCTGCGTCCCCCAGGCCGAGTCCCTGGGCCTCACCCTGCCCGACCCGGACCTGCGGTGGAACGAGGAGCGCGGGCACCACGACTTCGGGGCGATCGACTGGACGGAGTTCTGGGAGGTCCTCAAGGGCAACGGCCCGTGCAACGAACAGCGCGTCACCCAGCGCAGGCGGGCGCACGAAGAGGGCGCCTGGGTACGGGAGGCGGCCGCGGCGTACGCGGCCAAGCACAGCGAGACGGGAGCGACCCGCGCATGACGAACACCGACTGGCCGCTGTGGGAGGTCTTCGTGCGCTCGCGCCGCGGCCTGTCCCACACCCACGCCGGCAGTTTGCACGCCCCGGACGCGGAACTCGCCCTGCGCAACGCGCGTGATCTCTACACCCGGCGCGGCGAAGGCGTCTCCGTCTGGGTCGTGCCCTCCGCCGCCGTCACGGCGTCCTCCCCGGACGAGAAGGACCCGTTCTTCGAGCCGGCCGCCGACAAGCCCTACCGCCACCCGACGTTCTACGAGATCCCGGAGGGGGTGAAGCACCTGTGACGGCCACGGTTCCGGCGACGGCCGCCCTCGCCCTCGGTGACGACGCCCTGGTGCTCTCCCACCGCCTGGGGGAGTGGGCCGGCCACGCACCCGTCCTGGAGGAGGAGGTCGCCCTCGCCAACATCGCGCTGGACCTGCTCGGCCAGGCCCGGGTGCTGCTGTCGCTGGCCGGCGACGAGGACGAGCTGGCGTACCTGCGCGAGGAGCGCGCCTTCCGCAACCTCCAGCTGGTCGAGCAGCCCAACGGCGACTTCGCCCACACCATCGCCCGCCAGCTGTACTTCTCCACCTACCAGCACCTCCTGCACGCCGAACTGGCCACCGGCGACGGCCCCTTCGCCCCCCTGGCCGCGAAGGCCGTCAAGGAGGTCGCCTACCACCGCGACCACGCCGCGCAGTGGACCCTGCGGCTCGGCGACGGCACGGACGCCAGCCACGCGCGGATGCGGCGGGCGTGCGAGGCGCTGTGGCGGTTCACCGGCGAGATGTTCCAGCCGGTGGAGGGCCTGGACGTGGACGGGGAGCGGCTGGGGGCGGCCTGGCTGGAGGCGGTCGGTGACGTGCTGCGCCGCGCCGGTCTCACGGTCCCCGAGGGACCGCGGTCCGGGGCGTGGAGCGCGGGCGCGGGCCGGCAGGGCGTGCACACCGAGTCGTTCGGGCGGATGCTCGCCGAGATGCAGCACCTGCACCGCAGCCACCCGGGGGCGTCATGGTGACCACCACCGCCCTGGAGGAGGAACTCGTCGCCGTCGCCGGCTCGGTGCCCGACCCCGAGCTGCCCGTCCTCACCCTGCGCGAACTGGGCGTGCTGCGCGCCGTGCGCCTGCGCGGCGAGGACGCCGTCGAGGTGGAGCTGACGCCGACGTACACCGGCTGCCCCGCCCTGGAGGCCATGTCCGTGGACATAGAGCGCGCGCTGCACGAGCACGGCATACGGGAGGTCACCGTGCGCACGGTGCTCACCCCGGCCTGGTCGACCGACGACATCACGCCCGAAGGCCGCCGCAAACTCAGGGAGTTCGGCATCGCGCCCCCGCGGGTGCGCACCGCTGCCGGGCCGGTGTCCCTGCCGCTGAGCCCGACGCGCACGCTCACCGGGGAACGCGCGCACACCGAGGAGCCGGGTGCCGACGGGCCCGTCCCCTGCCCGCACTGCGGTGCCGCCGGCACCGAGCTGCTGAGCCGCTTCTCCTCCACCGCGTGCAAGGCGCTGCGGCGCTGCCTGACCTGCCGTGAACCGTTCGACCACTTCAAGGAGTTGTGATGGCCCGCTTCCACACGCTCCCGGTGACCGCGGTCGACCGGCTCACCGACGACTCCGTCGCCGTCACGCTCGCGGTCCCCGAGGAGCTGCGCGCGGAGTTCCGGTACAGACCCGGGCAGCACATCGCCCTGCGGCGCACCGTCGACGGCGTCGAGATCCGGCGGACGTACTCGATCTGCTCCCCGGCGCCGCAGGACGGCGCGGGACCGCGCACCCTGCGGGTGGGCGTCCGGTTCGTCGAGGGCGGCGCCTTCTCGACGTACGCCCTGAAGGAGATCGGCCTCGGGGACGAGCTGGAGGTGATGACACCGGCCGGCCGCTTCACCCTCGACCCCGCGCCCGGCCGGTACGCCGCGGTCGTCGGCGGCAGTGGGATCACACCCGTGCTGTCGATCGCGACGACCCTGCTGGCGCGCGAGCCCGGAGCCCGGTTCTGCCTGATACGCAGCGACCGTACGACCGCCTCGACGATGTTCCTGGAGGAGGTCGCCGACCTCAAGGACCGCTTCCCCGAGCGGTTCCAGCTGGTCACGGTGTTGTCCCGGGAGGAGCAGCAGGCGGGTCTGCCGTCCGGGCGGCTCGACCGGGAGCGGCTCACCGGGCTGCTGCCGGCGCTGCTGCCGGTGGCCGACGTGGCGGGCTGGTTCCTGTGCGGGCCGTTCGGGCTGGTGCAGGAGGCCGAGCGGGCGCTGCGCGGGCTCCGGGTGCCGCGCGGCAGGATCCACGAGGAGATCTTCCATGTGGACGCCGCCCCGGCCGCCGCCCCCTCGGACGGCCCGGCGCACAGCACGGTGACCGCGCGGCTCGACGGCCGCGGCGGGACCTGGCCGGTGCGGGACGGTGAGTCGCTGCTGGAGACGGTGCTGCGCAATCGCCCGGACGCGCCCTACGCCTGCAAGGGCGGGGTCTGCGGCACCTGCCGGGCCTTCCTGGTCTCCGGCGAGGTGCGCATGGACCGCAACTTCGCGCTGGAGCGGGAGGAGACGGAGGCGGGCTACGTGCTGGCGTGCCAGTCGCACGCGGTGACGGAGAAGGTGGAGCTGGACTTCGACCGGTAGCGCCGCCACGGCCGCGCACCGACCGCCCCGGCGCCCGGGGCGGCGCCGGGGCGTCGAAGGCACGGCACCGTCCCTCGAAACCGGGCCGGCCCGGGCGGGGCCACACCGGGCCAGTCCCACACCGAACCGGGCCGGGCAGTCCCACACCGAACCGAGCCGGACGATCCCACACCGAACCGAGCCGGGCGGGCCTACACCGGATCAGATCGGGCCGGGCTGCCCCGATGCGGCCGGGCGGCCTCAGACGACCGCGCCCGGCTCCCCCGCGTCCGTGATCACCGGACGCCCGTGGGCCTGCCACGCCTCCATGCCGCCGGCGACGTTCACGGCGTCCACGCCCTGCTGGTTGAGGTACATCGCGACCTGGGCCGAGCGGCCGCCGGAGCGGCAGATCACGTGCACGCGGCCGTCCTGGGGAGCGGCCTCGGTCAGCTCGCCGTACCGGGCGACGAACTCGCTCATGGGGATGTGCAGCGCCCCTGCGGCGTGGCCCGCCTGCCACTCCTCGTCCTCACGGACGTCCAGCAGGAAGTCGTCGTCCTTGAGGTCCGTGACCCCGACCGTGGGAACAGCTCCGAAATTCATGCTTCCGACGCTACCCGAAGCACCGCCGCGCCCCGTCCCGGGACGGCCGGCCCCGCCAGGCCCCACGGCTCACTGACCGGTCAGCGCCGCCAGCTCCGCCTCCCGCCCCGCGACCTCCGCCAGCAGCTGCTCGGCGATCTCGTCGAGCAGGCGGTCCGGGTCGTCCGGCGCCAGCTTGAGCATGGAGCCGATGGCGCTCTCCTCCAGTTCCCGGGCGACCATCGTGAGCAGTTCCTTGCGCTGGGCGAGCCACTCCAGGCGGGCGTACAGCTCCTCGCTCTGACCGGGGCGGCGCTCCTCGGGCGCCGGCCCGGCCGCCCACTCCTCGGCCAGCTCGCGCAGCAGCGCCTCGTCGCCCCGGGCATAGGCGGCGTTCACGCGGGTGAGGAACTCCTCCCGCCGCTTGCGCTCGCCCTCCTCCTGCGCGAGGTCGGGGTGGGCCTTGCGGGCCAGGTCGCGGTAGCGGCGGCGGGCCTCGTCGCTGGGGCGCACCCGCTGCGGTGGCCGGACCGGCTGCTCCGTGAGCATCGCCGCGGCCTCCGGGAACAGGCCGTCGCCGTCCATCCAGCCGTGGAACAGCTCCTCCACGGAAGGCATCGGCAGCACCCGGGCCCGCAGCTCCTGCGCACGGCGCAGGTCCTCCGGGTCGCCGCTGCGGGCGGCCTTCGCCTCGGCTATCTGCGCGTCCAGCTCTTCGAGGCGGGCGTACATCGGGCCGAGCTTCTGGTGGTGCAGCCGGGAGAAGTTCTCGATCTCGACGCGGAAGGTCTCCACCGCGATCTCGTACTCGATCAGCGCCTGCTCGGCCGCCCGCACGGCCCGCTCCAGCCGCTCCTCGGGCCGGGGCGCGCCGTCCTCGGGCGCCGCCCGCTCCGCACCGGCGACACCACCCTGCTCAGCTTCCGGGGTCGTCACCCGACCAGCGTAGGCCACGACACGAGCCCCCTTCGGCGCACCGGCCCCGAAGACACCCGCACCCCTCGCCACACCGGCCCCGAAGACATGCGCACCCCTCGCCACACCGACGCCGAAAAGACCCGCCCCCTCACCACACCGGCCCCCAAGAGACCCGCCCCCCTCACCACACCGGCCTCAGGGGCACCCATCACTCACCCACCCGACACCCCCGCCCGGCCTCACCTCACCGCGCTCCCCACCCCCCTCAAACCCCTTGCTCAGCCGCGACCCGCCCCGCCCGCACCGCCGCCACCAGGGCCGCGTGATCCGCCTCGGTCCGGTCGGCGTAGGCGACGGCGAACGCGGCCACCGCCTCGTCCAGCTCCTCGTTCTTGCCGCAGTAACCGGAGATCAGGCGGGGGTCGGCGCTGTGGGAGTGGGCGCGGGCCAGCAGCGCGCCGGTCATCCGGGCGTAGTCGTCGAGCTGGTCGGCGGTGAGTGCCGCGGGGTCCACGCTGCCCTTGCGGTTGCGGAACTGCCGGACCTGGAAAGGGCGGCCCTCGACGGTGGTCCAGCCGAGCAGGATGTCGCTGACCACCTGCATCCGCTTCTGCCCGAGGACCACCCGGCGACCCTCGTGCTCGACGGGCGGCGCCTCGAAACCGGCCGTGCGCAGATGGGGCAGCAGCGCCGAGCCCCGTGCCTCCTTCACCTGAAGGATCAGCGCCTCACCGCGGTGGTCCAGGAGCAGCACGACGTACGAGCGCAGCCCCACGCTGCCCGTGCCCACGATCCGGAACGCCACGTCGTGCACCGCGTGCCGGGACAGCAGCGGCAGACGGTCCTCGGACAGCGTCGCCAGGTAGTCCTCCAGCGACGCCGCCACGGCGGCGGCCTCCGCGTCCGGGACACGGCGCAGCACCGGCGGCGCGTCGACGAACCGGCGGCCGCCCTCCTCGGTCGACTCGGTCGACCGGGCCGCGAACCGCCCGCTGGTGTTGGCCCGCGCCTTCTCCGAGACCCGCTCCAGCGTGCCGAGCAGGTCGTGGGCGTCGGTGTGGGAGACCAGTTCCTCGTCGGCGATGGCGTTCCACGCGTCCAGCACCGGGAGCCGGGCCAGCAGCCGCATGGTGCGGCGGTAGGCGCCGGCCGCGTCGTGGGCGGCCGCCCGGCAGGTGTCCTCGTCGGCACCCGTCTGCCGGCCCGCCAGCACCAGCGACGTGGCGAGCCGCTTGAGGTCCCACTCCCAGGGGCCGTACACCGTCTCGTCGAAGTCGTTCAGGTCGATGACCAGGCCGCCGCGCGCGTCGCCGTACAGGCCGAAGTTCGCCCCGTGGGCGTCGCCGCAGATCTGGGCGCGGACGCGGGTCATGGGGGTGCGGGCGAGGTCGTACGCCATCAGTCCCGCCGATCCGCGCAGGAAGGCGAACGGCGTGGCCACCATCCGTCCGACCCGTATCGGGGTGAGCTCGGGGATCCGGCCCTCGTTCGACTCCTGGACGGCCGCCACCGCGTCGGGGCGGGCGGCGTCGAGGTCGAGGGTGGCGTGGGCGTGCCGCGGCACCCGGTCGCGCAGGGCCTTGCCCTCCGCCTTGGGCGAGCGCGCGCCGCTCTCGGACCACTCCGCGAAACCCCGCACCCGCGGGATCCGCACCGCCCCGGAACCCGCGTCCCGCACACCGGCATCGGTCATCACGACCGCCTCCCCCGTGACTGGCACGAACATCACCTCGTGCACGAACATCAACTCGTGCCGACCGTACAACCGGCCGCCGCATCACGTCAGACCCTGTGGACAACTCCCCACCGCCACTCCCCACCTGTGGAAAACCCGCCCGACGGCGACCCTCCCCGGGACCGCGGACAGAACCAACGGACCCGTGGACGGACCGGCGCAGTCGGCGCACACCGTCAGAGCGACCCACGGGCGCGGGTCGGCACACACCGTCGGAGCCACCCACCGGCGCACCCCCGCCACCAACCGCAGATCCGTCCCCGCCACCCCGCTCCCCCCGAACTCACCGCACCCGCCGACCCCTTGACCGCCCCCGGAACAACACCGCGGGGCCTTGTTCGTGAGATAGCTCACGAACAAGGCCCCGCGACGTACTTCTTCCGGCCCGCGTGTCCTCACAGGCCGTGACACGGAGAGAACCCGTGACACAACGAGAAACGGGTCCCTGCCGGTGACTTCCGTCACTTGCAGGGACCCGTTCCCTCTGTGCGCGAGGGGGGAGTTGAACCCCCACGCCCTTGCGGGCACTGGAACCTGAATCCAGCGCGTCTGCCTATTCCGCCACCCGCGCATTGGGTGTGTCTCCGGTCCGGCCCTTTCGGGCTGGCGCCTTCCGACACCCAGAACATTAGCACGCTGGACGGGGTGGGTTCACATCCCTTGTCCAGGGCAGGGACACCCCCGGACCGGCACGCCGACCGGCACACTGACCGGCACACTGACCGGCACACTGACCGGCCGTCGCACGTATCAACCTCGTACCGGTACGGCCCGTCCGACCCGGAGCCGGGCGGAGTCCACAGTCCGGTGCGGGACACTTGTTTGCGACCCCCTCTACGATCCATGCCAGACGTTCGAAGGGGAGCGCCGCAGGGAACTTCGTCAGGCGTCGACACCCGTCGGCCGGGCTGACAGGGGGAACCAGCCGATTAACCGGCGCGTGGATACGATCAGTAAGCAGTACCGGGTAGGCAGTACACAGGACGGCAACACCGGAGGAGGTGCCCCATGGGAGTCCTGAAGCGATTCGAGCAGCGTCTCGAAGGTCTGGTCAACGGCACCTTCGCCAAGGTGTTCAAGTCCGAGGTCCAGCCGGTGGAGATCGCCGGTGCGCTCCAGCGGGAGTGCGACAACAACGCCACCATCTGGAACCGGGACCGCACCGTCGTCCCCAACGACTTCATCGTGGAACTGAGCGCCCCGGACTTCGAGCGCCTCAGCCCCTACTCCGGCCAGCTCGGCGACGAGCTCGCCGGGATGGTCCGCGACTACGCCAAGCAGCAGCGCTACACCTTCATGGGTGCGATCAAGGTCCACCTGGAGAAGGCGGACGACCTGGACACCGGTCTGTACCGGGTGCGCAGCCGTACGCTCGCCTCCTCCAGCAGCCAGCAGGCCCCCGCGCCCGGCGGTGGCGCCCGCCCCGCCGGCCCCCCCGCCGGCGGCTACGGCTACCCGCCCCCGGCCGGCCCCGCGCGGCCCGCCGGCGCTCCCCCCATGCCGTCCGCGCCCCCGCCCGGCGCCCGCCCCGGCGGGTACGGTTATCCGCAGCCGGCCCAGCCCGCCGACCAGCGTCCCGGCACCGCCCCCGGCTCCCGAACCAGGTACTGGATCGAGATCAACGGCACCCGCCACCAGATCTCCCGCCCGACGCTGGTGCTGGGCCGCAGCACCGAAGCCGACGTGCGGATCGACGACCCCGGCGTGTCCCGCCGGCACTGTGAGATCCGGACCGGAACGCCCTCGACGATCCAGGATCTCGGGTCCACCAACGGCATCGTGGTGGACGGACAGCACACCACCCGCGCTACGCTCCGCGACGGCTCGCGGATCGTCGTGGGCAGCACCACCGTTATCTATAGGCAAGCCGAAGGGTGATCCGGGGGCAATGTCAGAGCTGACCCTCACGGTCATGCGGCTGGGTTTCCTGGCCGTACTGTGGCTGTTCGTGATCGTGGCCGTGCAGGTCATCCGAAGCGATCTGTTCGGTACGCGCGTCACTCAGCGCGGGTCCCGGCGGGACGCGGGCCGGGCGCAGCAGGCGCAGCGCCAGGCGCCCCCGCAGCAGCGCCAGCAGCCGGCCGGCGGGCGGGCGCGCCGCAACGCCCCCACCAAGCTGGTGGTGACGGAGGGCACACTCACCGGCACCACCGTCGCGCTGCAGTCCCAGACCATCACCCTGGGCCGGGCGCACGACAGCACGATCGTGCTGGACGACGACTACGCCTCCAGCCGCCATGCCAGGATCTACCCGGACCGGGACGGTCAGTGGATCGTCGAGGACCTCGGGTCCACGAACGGCACCTACCTCGACCGGACCCGCCTCACGACCCCCACGCCGATCCCGCTGGGTGCACCGATCCGCATCGGCAAGACCGTCATCGAGCTGCGGAAGTAGTACGACAATGAGCGAGCGGAGCGAGCACGCAGTGGCGGCCGGCACCCCGGGCCGCGGCGCGCTCCCGACCGGAGGGTGGGCAGTGTGGCTCGACAGGAGCGGCTGTACCGGGAGCAGCCGACGGGCGAGGTGCGCATGAGTCTGTCACTGCGCTTCGCCGCCGGTTCGCACAAAGGCATGATCCGCGAGGGCAACGAGGACTCCGGATACGCCGGTCCGCGCCTGCTCGCCATCGCCGACGGCATGGGCGGCGCGGCGGCCGGCGAGGTCGCCTCCTCCGAGGCGATCTCCACCATCGTCCAGCTCGACGACGACATCCCCGGCTCCGACGTCCTCACCTCGCTCGGCACGGCGGTCCAGCGCGCCAACGACCAGCTGCGCCAGATGGTCGAGGACGACCCGTCGCTGGAGGGCATGGGCACCACCCTCACCGCCCTGCTGTGGACCGGCCAGCGGCTCGGCCTGGTGCACGTCGGCGACTCGCGCGCCTACCTGCTGCGCGACGGTGTCCTCACCCAGATCACCCAGGACCACACGTGGGTGCAGCGGCTGGTCGACGAGGGCCGGATCACCGAGGAAGAGGCCACCACCCACCCGCAGCGCTCGCTGCTGATGCGCGCCCTCGGCAGCGGCGACCACGTCGAGCCCGACCTGTCGATCCGCGAGGTCCGGGCCGGCGACCGCTATCTGATCTGCTCCGACGGGCTGTCCGGCGTCGTCTCCCACCAGACGATGGAGGAGACCCTCGCCAGCTACCAGGGTCCGCAGGAGACCGTGCAGCAGCTGATCGAGCTGGCACTGCGCGGCGGCGGTCCCGACAACATCACGGTGATCGTCGCCGACGTGCTGGACCTCGACACCGGGGACACCCTCGCCGGGCAGCTGTCCGACACCCCGGTCGTGGTCGGCGCGGTCGCCGAGAACCAGCACCACCTGCACGACAACGGCATCATGCAGACCCCGGCCGGCCGCGCCGCCGGCCTCGGCCGCCAGGTGCCCGGGCAGGGCGGGGGCGGCGGCGAGTTCGGCCCGCCCGGCTCCGGCGACACCACCGGCTACATCCCCACCGACGGGATCGGCGACTACGGCGACGACGACTTCGTCAAGCCGCGGCCCCGGCGCCGCTGGCTGAAGCGGTCCGTCTACGGCATCCTCGCGCTCGCCGTCATCGGCGGCGGCCTGTACGGCGGCCACCGCTGGACGCAGACGCAGTACTACGTCGGCACCAACGGCGAACACGTCGCGCTGTACCGCGGCATCAGCCAGGACCTGGCCTGGGTCTCGCTGTCGGAGGTCGAGAAGGACCACCCCGAGATCGAACTCAAGTACCTGCCGCCGTACCAGCAGCAGCTGGTCGAGGCGACGATCGCCGAGGGCGGGCTGAAGAACGCCCAGGCGAAGATCGACGAGCTGGCCGTGCAGGCCTCCGCGTGCGAGAAGGAGGCGCAGCGGCGCGCCGCCGAGAGCGAGGACAACGCGCGGACCGGCCAGGGCGAGGCCGGCGGCACCACGGGAACCACCCGCACCTCGTTCACGTCCAAGGCCACGCCGACCCCGTCGGCCACCGGATCCCCGACCCCGACCCCGACCCAGTCCGCGACCGCGCCCACTCCCAGCCCCGGCCCCAGCCTCTCGGAGGAAGAGCAGAAGGTCGTCTCGCTGTGCGGTAAGCAGTAGGCAAGGCGTGAGAGGCCCCGTCACACGATGAGCAGTACTACCAACACGTCGACGCAGCACACGTCCACGATCGGCTCGATCGGCACGCCGAGCAGGCGCAACACCGAGCTCGGTCTGCTGGTGTTCGCCGTCGTCATCCCGGTCTTCGCCTATGCCAACGTCGGCCTCGCGATCAACGACGAGGTGCCGGCCGGCCTGCTGGGCTACGGACTCGGCCTCGGTCTGCTGGCCGGCGTCGGCCATCTGGTCGTCCGCAAGTTCGCGCCGTACGCCGACCCGCTGCTGCTGCCGCTGGCCACCCTGCTCAACGGGCTGGGGCTGGTCGCCATCTGGCGGCTGGACCAGTCCGAGCTGCTGCAGGACATCGGCCAGGCCGGTACGGCGTCCCCGCGCCAGCTGATGTACACGGCGATGGGCATCGCGCTGTTCATCGTGGTGCTGATCTTCCTCAAGGACCACCGCGCGCTCCAGCGCTACACGTACATCTCGATGGTCGGCGCGCTGTTCCTGCTGCTGCTGCCGCTGGTGCCGGGCCTCGGCCAGAACATCTACGGCGCGAAGATCTGGATCAACGTCGGCGGCTTCTCCATCCAGCCCGGTGAGTTCGCCAAGATCGTCCTGGCGGTCTTCTTCGCCGGCTACCTGATGGTCAAGCGGGACGCGCTCGCCCTGGCCAGCCGCCGCTTCATGGGCCTGTACCTGCCGCGCGGCCGCGACCTCGGCCCGATCCTCGTGGTCTGGGCGATGTCGATCCTGATCCTGGTCTTCGAGACCGACCTGGGCACGTCGCTGCTGTTCTTCGGAATGTTCGTCATCATGCTGTACGTCGCCACCGAGCGGACCAGCTGGATCGTCTTCGGTCTGCTGATGTCCGCGGTCGGCGCGGTCGGCGTGGCCTCCTTCGAGACCCACATCCAGCAGCGCGTCGCCGCCTGGCTGGACCCGATGCGCGAGTACACGCTCTCCCGGCAGGACGTCGAGGGCCACTCCGAGCAGGCCATGCAGGCGCTGTGGGCGTTCGGCTCCGGCGGCACCCTGGGCACCGGCTGGGGCCAGGGCCACTCCGAGCTCATCCGGTTCGCCGCCAACTCCGACTTCATCCTCGCCACCTTCGGCGAGGAGCTCGGCCTGACCGGCGTGATGGCGCTGCTGCTGCTCTACGCCCTGATCGTGGAGCGCGGTGTGCGCACCGCCCTGGCCGCCCGCGACCCCTTCGGCAAGCTGCTCGCCATCGGCCTGTCCGGCGCCTTCGCGCTGCAGGTGTTCGTCGTGGCCGGCGGTGTGATGGGGCTCATCCCGCTGACCGGTATGACGATGCCGTTCCTCGCCTACGGCGGCTCCTCGGTGATCGCCAACTGGGCGCTGATCGGCATCCTGCTGAGGATCAGCGACACCGCGCGCCGCCCGGCGCCGTCCCCCGCCCCCAACCCCGACGCCGAGATGACCCAGGTGGTCCGCCCGTCATGAACAAGCCCCTGCGCCGGATCGCGGTCTTCTGCGGACTGCTCGTCCTGACCCTGCTGATCCGCGACAACTGGCTCCAGTACGTCCGGGCGGACGAGCTGGCCACCGACACCGACAACCGCCGGGTGGCCATCGAGCGGTACGCCACCCCGCGCGGCGACATCATCGTCGACGGCAAGGCCATCACCGGCTCCAAGCGGGCCGCCAGCGGCGACTTCGAGTACGTCCGCACCTACAAGGACGGCCCCATGTGGGCGCCCGTCACCGGTTACGCCTCCCAGGCCTTCGGCACCAACCAGCTGGAGAACCTGGAGGACGGCATCCTCACCGGCAACGACGACCGGCTGTTCTTCCGCAACACCCTGGACATGCTGACCGGCAAGAACAAGGCCGGCGGCAACGTGGTCACCACCCTCAACGCGGCCGCGCAGAAGGCGGCGTACGACGGCCTGGCCGAGCGCGGCAAGGGCGCGGTGGTGGCGCTGGACCCGGAGACCGGCGCGATCCTGGCGCTGGCCTCCTACCCGTCGTACGACCCCTCGACGATCGCCGGGTACTCCGACGACGACCAGAAGGCCTGGAACAAGCTCCAGAAGAAGGAGAACCCGAACGACCCGATGCTCAACCGGGCGCTGCGGGAGACCTACCCGCCGGGGTCGACCTTCAAGGTGGTCACCGCCGCGGCGGCGCTGGAGCACGGCCTGTACACGGACGCGGACTCGCCCACGAAGACGCCGCTGCCGTGGACCATGCCGGGCACCACCACCGAGCTGAAGAACGAGGGGGACATCCCCTGCAGGAACGCGACCCTCAGGGTCGCCCTGCAGTGGTCCTGCAACACCGTCTTCGGCAAGGTCGGCTCCGACCTCGGCAACGACAAGATGCTGGAGACGGCGGAGGAGTTCGGCTTCACCTCGGAGCAGTTCACGCCGGTCCGCTCCAACGCGTCGGTGTTCTCCGACGACATGAACCAGTCGCAGACCGCGCTGTCCTCGATCGGCCAGTTCAACACCGCCGCGACGCCGCTGCAGATGGCCATGGTCGCCTCCGCGGTCGCCAACGACGGCACGCTGATGAAGCCGTACATGGTCGACAAGCTCCAGGCGTCCAACGTCGACACCATCGAGCAGACCGAGCCGGAGGAGCTCAGCAGGCCGCTGTCCTCGGACAACGCCCAGATCCTCCAGTCGATGATGGAGACGGTCGTCGACAAGGGCACGGGAAGCAACGCGAAGATCGACGGCGTCACCGTGGGCGGCAAGACCGGTACCGCCCAGCACGGCGTCGACAACAGCGAGAAGCCCTACGCCTGGTTCATCTCGTACGCCAAGCTCGACGACGGCAGCTCGCCGGTCGCCGTGGCCGTGGTGGTCGAGGACGAGGCGGCGGACCGCGGCGACATCTCCGGCGGCGGCCTCGCGGCACCCATCGCGAAGAGCGTGATGGAGGCGGTCATCCAGAGCAAGCGGTGAGAGCCCCGTCACGTCGTCTTCACATCGGCGCACGTTGCGATACCGGTCCTGTATCGGCTGACGGGCTTGGCCAGGTCACACACAGCGAGCCGGGTACGGTAGGCCCGGACGGCAGTCTCGGGCCGCACGACACGCAGGCCGGGACCGACGGAGAGGGCTGGTAGGTAGCTTATGGAAGAGCCGCGTCGCCTCGGCGGCCGGTACGAGCTGGGCCCGGTGCTCGGCCGTGGTGGCATGGCGGAGGTTTACCACGCGCATGACACCCGGCTCGGGCGCCAGGTGGCGGTGAAGACGCTGCGCGCGGACCTCGCGCGCGACCCGTCGTTCCAGGCCCGCTTCCGCCGGGAGGCCCAGTCGGCCGCCTCACTCAACCACCCCGCGATCGTGGCGGTCTACGACACGGGCGAGGACTACATCGACGGGGTCTCGATCCCGTACATCGTGATGGAGTACGTCGACGGCTCCACGCTCCGGGAACTGCTGCACTCCGGCCGCAAGCTGCTGCCGGAGCGCGCCATGGAGATGACCATCGGCATCCTCCAGGGCCTGGAGTACGCCCACCGCAGCGGCATCGTCCACCGCGACATCAAGCCGGCCAACGTCATGCTGACGCGCAACGGCCAGGTCAAGGTGATGGACTTCGGCATCGCCCGCGCCATGGGCGACGCCGGCATGACGATGACGCAGACCGCGGCCGTGATCGGCACCGCCCAGTACCTCTCCCCGGAGCAGGCCAAGGGTGAGCAGGTCGACGCGCGCAGCGACCTGTACTCCACCGGCTGCCTGCTGTACGAACTGCTGACGGTCCGCCCGCCCTTCGTGGGCGACTCCCCCGTCGCGGTCGCCTACCAGCACGTGCGGGAAGAGGCGCAGCCGCCGTCCGTCTTCGACCCCGAGATCACCCCGGAGATGGACGCGATCGTCCTGCGGGCGCTGGTCAAGGATCCCAACTACCGCTACCAGTCGGCCGACGAGATGCGCGCCGACATCGAGGCCTGCCTCGACGGCCAGCCGGTCGCGGCCACCGCGGCCATGGGCTCCGTGGGCTACGGCGGCTACCCCGACGACCAGCCGACGACGGCCCTGCGCTCCGACGGCCACGGCCACGCGGGCGCGACGACACTGCTCCCGCCGGTCAACCCGGACGACGGCGGCTACGGCTACGACGACCGCCCGGACCGGCGCCGTCAGAAGAAGTCCAGCACCTCGACGGTCCTGCTGGTCGTCGCGGCGGTCCTGGTGCTCGTCGGCGCGATCATGATCGGGCGGTTCGCGTTCAGCGGCGGCGGTGTGGGCAACGACACGGTGCCGGTGCCGAACTTCGTGGGCCTGACCGCGGAGGACGCCCAGAGGCAGGCGGAGAACAGCGACCTCGTCCTGGAGGTCGAGAACAAGCCCTGCGAGGACCAGAAGAAGGGCAACGTCTGCTCCCAGGACCCGCAGCCCAAGACCGAGGTCGACAAGAACACCCCCGTCAACATCGTGGTGTCGACGGGCGCGCCGAAGGTGGCCGTGCCCAGTGTGATCGGTCTCACCGCCGAGGAGGCCACGGCCAAACTCGAGGGCGAGGACTACGAGTTCAAGATCGAGACGGAGACCCGGGTCTCCTCGGAGGAGCCGGACACCGTCCTGGAGCAGAACCCGGCCAGCGGCCGGGAGGTCGAGAAGGGCTCCACGATCACCCTGGTCGTCGCCAAGGCCGAGGAGAAGGCGACCGTCCCGAACGTGGTCGGCCAGGCCTGTGACGCTGCCCAGAAGCAGTTGCAGGACAACAACCTCACGGGCACCTGCACCGAGGTCCCGACCACCGACCCCAACCAGGACGGCAAGGTCGTCGAGGTGACCCCGCCGGCGGGCTCGCAGGTCGACAAGAACTCGACGGTGGCCATGAAGGTCGGCAAGCTCCAGCAGCAGAAGACGAAGGTCCCGAGCGTCGTCGGACAGACGGTGGGCCAGGCCAGGCAGACCCTGAACGCGGCCGGCTTCACCAACATCCAGTTCGAGGGCGGCAGCGACCAGAGCGACGGGGCGTTCGTCACCGCGCAGAACCCGCAGGGCGAGACGGAGGTCGACGACCCCGCCGCCACCCAGATCACCCTGCGCACCGTGGGTCTGGGCGGCAACAACGGAGGCAACGGCAACGGCGGCCTCTTCGGCGGCGGCGACGGCGACTGACCGCCCCACGTCGTACGACCGAGCCCCGGCACCCCGTACAAGAGGGGCCGGGGCTCGGTCGTCGTGCCTACGAAGCCCGGGGACCGGGACCGCCTCAGCCGCGCAGTTCCTCCGGCGGGGTCCGTTCGCCGTCCACCTTCTCCACGCGCGTCAGCTCGCCCCAGACCACGTACCGGTAGCGGCTGGTGAAGACCGGGGTGCAGGTGGTCAGCGTGATGTACTTGCCGGCCTTCGTGCGGCCGGACTCGCGGGGGATCGCGTCGAGGACCTTGACGTTGTACTTCGAGGTCTCGGGAAGGACGGCGTAGACCTTGTAGACGTACCAGGTGTCCTTCGTCTCGAAGACGATCGGGTCGCCCTTGCTGATCCGGTGGATGGCGTGGAACTTGGCGCCGTGGCCGTCGCGGTGGGCGGCGAGCGAGAAGTTGCCGTTCTTGCCGCTGGTGGGCAGGGTCGCCTTGACGGGGTCGGTGTAGTAGCCGGCGACGCCGTCGTTGAGCAGCTCCGCCGAGGTGCCCTTCTTGATGAGGATCTCGCTCTTGTTCATCGTGGGCACGTGCAGGAAGCCGATGCCGTCCCTGGTGTCCAGCGCGCCGGGGCCGCCGGCCTCCTGCGAGGTGGCCCACTTGTCGCGGACCTTGTCGCCCTCCTGGTCCGCCTTGCGGTCGGCGAGGACGTTCGTCCACCACAGCGAGTAGACGACGAACAGGCCGAGCACGAGGCCCGCGGTGATGAGGAGTTCACCGAAGACACTGACCGCCAGGGCGATCGGGCCGGGTCCGCGGCGCCCGGGCCGGGGCGCCGCGGGGGCGGCGTCGGTGTGCTCTTCACGATCGGTGGTCGCTGCCACGTATCATCTGCCCTTAACTGACGAGCGCATCCGGCTTGCCCTTGCTGCGCGGCCGTTCCTCGACCATCTTGCCCCAGACGATCATCCGGTACTTGCTCGTGAACTCCGGCGTGCACGTCGTGAGGGTGATGTAGCGGCCCGGCCCGGTGAAGCCCGATCCGGCGGGGACCGGGTCGAGGACGCTCACGTTGCTCGGCGAGGTCACCGGCAGGATCGACGCCATGTCGTAGACGTAGTACGTGTCCTGCGTCTCGACGACGATCGGGTCGCCCGGCTGGAGCCTGTTGACGTACCGGAACGGCTCGCCGTGCGTGTTGCGGTGGCCCGCGAGTCCGAAGTTGCCGGTCTCGGCGTCCGGCATCGCCGTCTTCAGCGCGCCCTCGGCGTAGTGGCCCACCATGCCCCGGTCGAGCACCTTCTCGTTGCTGATGCCCTCGGCGATCGGCACCACCACGTCCAGCTTGGGGATGTGCAGCAGCGCGAAACCCTGCCCGGGCCGGAAGGCGCCGGGGTTGCGGGTGCCGTTCGCCCAGTCGTCCTGGAGCTGGCTGGCCTCGTTGCCGGCCTGGGCGTGCGCCCGGACGTTCGTCCACCACAGCTGGTAGGTGACGAACAGGAGCATCAGCACACCGGTGGTGATGAACACCTCGCCGATCAGCCGGCTGGCCACGACCGCGGGGCCGGGCCTGCGGGCCCGGGCGAGCCGGCGGGCCTCGACGCGGGAGAGCCGGCGGCCGGGCCCGTCCGCCGTCGGCTGCTCCGCGGCCGCCTCCACGGGAGCGGCGTGGCCCGCGTGGCGCCGGTGGCGGCGCTTGGCGGCCTTCCTGCGGGCCGCGCGGCCGCCCGGGGTGACCCCGGTGCCACCGGTGCCCGTTGTGGCTTCTGTGGGCCCTGTGGGCGGTGTGGGTTCCGTGGAGGATGTGACGGCCGGGGCCACCGCGGTGGCCGCGGTGGCCGCGCCCCGGGCAGCGCGCCGGGCGCCGGGCGGTACGGCCCCGCCCCGCGCCTGCGCCACCCGCAGGGCCATCGTCTCCGCGTCCGCCGGCGCCCCGCCCGCGGCCGCCTCGTACGGCTGCTGCTCGTACCAGTCCCCGAGCGCGCCCGCCGCCTCGTACGGCTGCCGGCCGTACGAGGAGCCCTGGTCGCCGGCGTCGCCGTAGGCGGCCGCGCCGGACTCGCGCTCGGGGCGCAGCGCGGTCACGCCGTGGCCCTGCCCACCACCGGGGCGAGCCCCGCCGACCTCGCCACCGCACCCTCGTCGCCGCACTCCGCCAGCCAGTTGGCCAGCATCCGGTGGCCGTGCTCGGTCAGCACCGACTCGGGGTGGAACTGCACGCCTTCGACGGGCAGTTCCCGGTGGCGCAGGCCCATGATGACGCCGTCGCGGGTGCGGGCGGTGACCTCCAGCTCGGCCGGCACGGTCGGCGGCTCGGCGGCCAGGGAGTGGTAGCGGGTCGCCGTGAACGGCGAGGGCAGACCGGCGAAGACGCCCCTGCCCCCGTGCTCGACCAGGGAGGTCTTGCCGTGCAGCAGCTCGGGGGCGCGGTCCACCACCCCGCCGTAGGCGACCTGCATCGACTGCATGCCGAGGCAGACGCCGAAGACGGGCACCCCGGCGGCGGCGCAGTGCCGGACCATGTCGATGCAGACGCCGGCCTGCTCGGGCGCGCCGGGGCCGGGCGACAGCAGGACGCCGTCGAAACCGTCGTCGGCGTGCGCGGTGCCGACCTCGTCGTTGCGCCGGACCTCGCACTCGGCACCCAGCTGGTACAGGTACTGGACCAGGTTGAAGACGAAGCTGTCGTAGTTGTCGACGACGAGAATGCGCGCGCTCACTGGTTGTCCACCGTCACATCGTTGAAGGGCAGCAGCGGTTCGGCCCAGGGGAACACGTACTGGAACAGGACGTAGACGGCGGCCAGGACCAGTGCCAGTGAGATCAGCGCCTTGACCCACGCGTTCCCCGGCAGATGCCGCCAGATCCAGCCGTACATGCCGTCCCTTCCGTCGCGCCACGGCACCAGAAATCCACGCCGTACTGCACCAGACTAACGGCGCGGGGCGGCTGGTTTCCCGGCCTCCACGGGCTGTGCGGAATCCGGCGGGAAGGCGCTCACTCCACGGGCCGGGCGTACCGCAGGTCCACCGTGCCCGAGTAGCCGGGCAGCGTCACCGTCCCGTTCTCCGCCACGTTCCAGCCGAGCCCGTAGACGTTGACGTACACCATGTAGTTCTGGATCGCCGGGGAGGCGGAGAGCGCCTGCCGGAGCCGCTCGGGGTCGCCGACCGCGGTGATCTTGTACGGCGGGGAGTAGACGCGGCCCTGGAGGATCAGGGTGTTGCCCACGCAGCGCACGGCGCTGGTGGAGATCAGCCGCTGGTCCATGACCCTGATGCCCTGGGCGCCGCCCTGCCACAGGGCGTTCACCACGGCCTGGAGGTCCTGCTGGTGGATGACCAGGTAGTCGGGCTGGGGCTCGGGGTAGCCGGGGAGTCTGGCGGTGGCGTTGGGCGGGGCGTCGTCGAGGGTCACCGTGATCGCCTCGCCGGTGAGCTCGTGGGTCCCGGCCTCCTTCTCCAGGGCGGCGAGCTTGTCGTCCTCCGCCTTGGTGCTGCCGTCGTCCCGCTCGGCCAGGGACTCCACGTCCTCGCGCAGGGCGGCGTTGGTCTCGTCCAGCTCGCCGTTGTTGCGGCTGCGCTCGTGGATCAGGTCCGAGAGCCTGAGCAGGGACGTGTCCGTGCGGATGTTGGTGCCCTTGGCGGTGTGGAAGCTGGTGAAGAAGATGAGGCCCGCGAGAGCGAAGACGGCCGCGGTGAGCAGCCGCACGGGCCGGAAGGCCCATCGGCGCCCCGCGCTGGATCCCGTCCCGGGGGAGTCGGCAGAATTGCTCAACGTACCCTTATCTCCTTCGGCGCCGCGGAAGCACTACGCTAACGGACGCCCGGGGGAGCGCTCGGTGTCCCCTTGTACGCTGCCCCGAGCCCGACCCAGTTCCCTGCGCGGCCACGCAGCGCATCGACAGGAGAGACCCTCGTGCCGAAGTCACGTATCCGCAAGAAGGCCGACTACACGCCGCCGCCGTCGAAGCAGGCGACCAGCATCAAGCTGACCAACCGCGCCTGGGTCGCACCGGTCATGCTCGCCCTCTTCCTGATCGGTCTGGCCTGGATCGTCGTCTTCTACGTGACCAACAGTTCGCTGCCCGTCGAGTCGCTGGGCAACTGGAACATCGTTGTCGGCTTCGGGTTCATCGCGGCCGGGTTCGGCGTCTCCACGCAGTGGAAGTAGCCGGTCGACGGACGGGCCACCGGGCGGTGAACGGAGTTCTGCCCATGGCTATCCGCTGAGTTATCCACAGCTTGGGGTCACTTTCCACACCTGACCTGGGGAAAAGACGACGATCTGTGGATAACCCATCGAGCGTTGACACCGGTACGACCGTCGCACGATCTCCCGAAAGACTGTTCGCCCTCTGCCTGACCTGCGGAAACGCATGTCATAGGCAGGGGGCACAGGTGTTCCTGCACCGTATGCACAAGATCCGGCACACGCTGTGGACAACTGCCCGGCTCAGTGGATAACCCCCTGGCTCAGCTGAGCTGAACCGTGCGCAGCAGCGTCACCCCGACGACCACGGCCAGCATCAGCGCACAGGCGCCGTACTGCACCAGGGCCCGCCGCTCACGCGGGGCGTGCACCATCGCGTAGCCGATCACCAGACCGCCGACGAGACCGCCTATGTGCGCCTGCCAGGCGATGTTGCTCCAGGTGAACGTGAAGATCAGGTTGATCGCCAGCAGGACCAGGACCGGCCGCATGTCGTAGTTGAGCCGGCGCATGAGGACGGCCGTCGCGCCGAAGAGCCCGAAGACCGCGCCCGAGGCGCCGAGCGAGGCGGTCGTGGGAGCCGCCAGCAGATAGGTCAGCGCGCTGCCCGCCAGTCCGGAGACCAGGTAGAGCGCGAGGAAGCGGGCCCGGCCGAGGGCCGCTTCCAGGGGGCCGCCGAGCCACCACAGGCTGAGCATGTTGAAGGCGACGTGCCAGATCGCCTCGTGCGCGAACATCGACGTGACCAGGCGGTACCACTCGCCCTCGGCCACCCCCTCCGTCGGGCCCCAGGGCGCCGGCGGCCACGCGCCGACCAGCACCAGGCCGTCCAGCACCGACGGGCGGAACTGGACGAGGAGGAACACCGCCAGGCTGATCCCGATCAGGATCTTGGTGAGCAGCCGGGGGTCGGCGGCGACCGTGCCGCCCGCCAGGGTGCGGGGGCGGGAGGCGCCCGGCGCGTGGCCGGTGCCGGCGGCGCCGCGGACGCATTCGGGGCACTGGAAGCCGACCGAGGCGCTGACCATGCAGTCGGGGCAGATGGGGCGCTCGCACCGCGTGCAGCGCACGCCGGTCTCGCGGCCCGGGTGGCGATAGCAGACGGGCGCGCTCTGCGCGTCCGGCTGACTGCCCTGCGCCTGGTCCATGAGGTCCCCTCGGTCGTCGTCTCGGCGCTGCAACGCCCCGCTCATCTTTACGGACGAGCGGGGCGCCAGGTTCCCACCGGCAGGTCTCGGACCCGTTCCGGGGGCATGTTCCTCGCGGCGCCGCGCGGGCTCAGGCCTCGCGGGACTCGACGACGACCGTCTCGATGACGACGTCCTTGAGCGGGCGGTCGGTGCGCGGGTTGGTCTGGGTGCTCACGATGGAGTCCACGACCTTCTGGCTGGCCGCGTCCGTGACCTCGCCGAAGATGGTGTGCTTGCGGTTCAGCCACGCCGTCGGGGAGACGGTGATGAAGAACTGCGAGCCGTTGGTGCCCGGGCCCGCGTTGGCCATGGCCAGCAGGTACGGCTTGTCGAACTGCAGGTCCGGGTGGAACTCGTCCGCGAACTGGTAACCCGGTCCGCCCGTGCCGTTGCCCAGCGGGTCGCCGCCCTGGACCATGAAGCCGCTGATGACCCGGTGGAAGACCGTGCCGTCGTACAGCCTGGCGGTGGACTTCTCACCGGTCGCCGGGTGGGTCCACTCACGCTCGCCCTTGGCGAGCTCGACGAAGTTCTTGACCGTGTTCGGCGCGTGGTCCGGGAACAGCCGAACCTGGATGTCGCCGTGGTTGGTCTTCAGGGTGGCGTAGAGCTGCTCGGCCACGATCTGCCTTCCGTTGTCTTCCTGTGACCCCCCGATCCTCGCACGGTCCACGCCCGGCGTCGCCCGACGCCCGCTGACAGGCGGGTATCCGGGCGTATCGGTTGCGCAATTCCGGACGAGTCGCCCCTCGGACACGGGCGCCGGAGGTCGATTCGTGGCATTGTCGACGACAAGCTCCTGTTGTTCCGTGTTCATCCGCTGTTGCACCGTGATCACCCATCCGCTGCCGCACCGCGATCGTGACCCGGATGCCCGCCCGCGCATGCCGCATCGCTTCCGGACAGGCATGATCCGTAAAAGGGTGGAAAGTCGAAATACCGTACGCCACCGAGGAGGAGGAACCCGTGACCCGCATCGACAGCGTGCGCGCCGCGACCGGCTCGGCGAAGGACAGCGTGCTGCACGCCGCGGAAGTGGTGGCGCCCTACGCCGACACGGCCAAGGACCGGGCCGCGCACTACGCACACGAGGCACGCGTACGGCTCGCGCCCAGGGTGTCGCAGGCCGCCGGGCAAGCTCGCGTGCAGTACGCGTCGCATCTCGCGCCGCACGTGGAGCAGGCCCGCCACCAGGTCCGCGCGCATGTGCCGCCGAAGGTCGACCACGCCGCCCACGAGGCCACCGTCCGCGCCCGCGACGCCGCACGGCAGGCCGCCGAGTACTCCCGGCCGAGGATCGAGCAGGCGGTGGCCGCGGCCGGGCCCGTCAAGGACGAGGCCGCGGCCCGGGCCGCGGCCGTCCTGGCCGCGCTGCGCGGTCAGGTCTCGTCGAAGGAGATCCAGAAGCTCGTCCGCAAGCACGAACGCCGGGCGAAGGCCGGCCGGGCCGTGAAGGTGCTGGCCGTCGCCGGGGCGATCGCGGGCGGCGCCTACGCCGCCTGGAAGTGGTGGGACAAGCAGGCCAACCCGGACTGGCTGGTCGAGCCCCCCGCCGCGACCGAGGTCCCCGAGTCCGGCGGGCTGACGTCGGTGGACGGCAGCGGCGAATCCGCCCTCGACCCCGAGGTGCAGGCCAAGGAGGCCGAGGAGGAGGCCGCGCACCGCGACGACCGCGGCTGAGCGTCGCGGAGGCTGCGGCCGGGTGGATTCCTGAGTGCCGGTGGGGCGGGCGACCTGAGGTCGCCCGCCCCACCGGTGTCTCACGTGGAACGGACCCGACGCGGGCGGGGAGCGGAGAGGGGAACGGAGAGGGTGGAGGGGAGCGGCGATCGCGGTTGCAATGCTGAGCAGCCCTCATGCCTCGTCACAGGGTGACTGCGGGGGTCGGTGGGGGGTGTTTGCGCAAAGGGGGTCTTCCGCGGCCGGGGGTGGTCCGGGCGGCTCGCGCAAAGTGGCGGCTCGGGCGGACTGACGGCCCGGGCCGGCCGGCGGCTCGGGCTGGCCGGCGGCTCGGGGGCGGCCTGGCAGTGCGGGCGGCTCGCGGCTCTGGCTGTCCGACGGGCTCGGGCGGCCCGGTGGCTCGGGCGGCCTGGCGGCCCGGCGGCCCGGCGGCCCGGGCAGTCACGGCAGTGCCGGGCGCTCTGGCGGCCGGGAGGAAGACGGAGGGGGAGCGGAGGGGGAGCGGAGGCCGACGCACACGCCGCCGACGCCTGCCACAGAGGGACGAAGAATGCCCTCTGAACCACGTTTCCGCAGTTCAGAGGGCGTCTGAGAAGTGGAGCCTAGGGGAGTCGAACCCCTGACATCTGCCATGCAAAGACAGCGCTCTACCAACTGAGCTAAGGCCCCCGGAAGAGGAACATCCGCCGGAACAACCGCGTACCGGCAGGCGCCGCAGACCAGAGTAGCGGGTCACCCCGGGTATCTCGCAAAAAGATTGGGGGGTCCCCCGGAACGACCACGCTCCGTAAGATGCTCCGCGTGGTTCGCGACAGCGAACCGCCGTGATGGGGAAGCGATGGGGAGACGCAATGGACGCCGCACAGCAGGAAGCCACCGCAAGAGCGCGGGAACTGCAGCGGAACTGGTACGGGGAGCCGCTGGGGGCGCTCTTCCGTAAGCTCATCGACGATCTTGGGCTGAACCAGGCCCGTCTGGCGGGGGTGCTGGGGCTGTCCGCGCCGATGCTGTCGCAGCTGATGAGCGGTCAGCGGGCGAAGATCGGCAACCCGGCCGTGGTGCAGCGGGTGCAGCTGCTCCAGGAGCTGGCCGCGCAGGTCGCGGACGGCAGCGTGAGCGCGGCCGAGGCCACCGAACGGATGGACGAGATCAAGAAGTCGCAGGGGGGCTCGGTGCTCAGCAACACCACCCAGACCACGAACAGTTCGGGAGCACCGACGGTCAAGCGGGTCGTCCGGGAGATCCAGTCCCTGCTGCGTTCGGTGGCCGCCGCGGGGGACATCATCGACGCCGCGGACACCCTCGCCCGGAGCCACCCGGAGCTGGCAGAGTTCCTCCGGGTGTACGGGGCCGGGCGCACGTCCGACGCCGTCGCGCACTACCAGGCGCACCAGAGCTGAGCCGAGGCCTGCGTCGTCGGGAACATTGGGGGGAGGAGCGGCGCACAGCGATGGGTGAGGTCTTCGCCGGACGGTACGAGCTGGTCGACCCGATCGGACGCGGGGGCGTGGGCGCCGTGTGGCGCGCCTGGGACCATCGCCGCCGCCGTTACGTGGCCGCCAAGGTGCTGCAACAGCGCGACGCGCACTCGCTCCTGCGCTTCGTCCGCGAACAGGCGCTGCGGATCGACCACCCCCACGTGCTCGCGCCCGCCAGCTGGGCCGCCGACGACGACAAGGTCCTGTTCACCATGGACCTGGTCGCCGGCGGTTCGCTCGTCCATCTCGTCGGGGACTACGGCCCGCTGCCGCCGCTCTTCGTCTGCACCCTGCTCGACCAGCTCCTGTCGGGCCTGGCCGCGGTGCACGCGGAGGACGTCGTGCACCGTGACATCAAGCCCGCCAACGTACTGCTGGAGGCCACCGGCACCGGGCGGCCGCGCCTGCGGCTGTCCGACTTCGGCATCGCCATGCGGCTGGGTGAGCCGCGCCTGACCGAGACCAACCTGGTGGTGGGGACGCCCGGGTATCTCGCGCCCGAGCAGATGATGGGCGCGGAACCGGACTTCCCGGCGGACCTGTTCGCCGTGGGGCTGGTCGCGCTGTATCTGCTGGAGGGCGCCAGGCCGGACGCCAAGGCCCTCATCCAGTACTTCGCGGAACACGGGACGCCCGGAGCGCCCAAGGGCGTGCCCGAACCGCTGTGGCAGGTCGTGGCCACGCTGTTGCGGCCCGACCCGGTGGCCCGGTTCCGCACGGCCACGGGGGCGCGCAAGGCGCTCGCCGCCGCGGTCGAACTGCTCCCGGAGCCCGGGCCCGACGACGAGCAGATCGAGGTCTTCGACCAGCTGGGGCCCCTGCCACCGGGCTACGGCCCGGACGGTCCGCTCAAGCCGGGCGGCGGAAGGCGCAGGGCGGCGGACCCGGCGAAGACGTCCGGTGCGGTGCCGTCCGAGGCGGGGGGCGACCCGGGGGCGGCGGACCCATGGCCCGGCACCCACTCCATGGTGTCGCGCGCAAGCGCGAGTGCGTCGGACACGTCGCGTGCGTCGAAGGCGCCCGGCGCCACGTCGAATACGTCCGGTGCCGCGTCGAATACGTCCGGTGCCGCGTCGAGTACGTCCGGCGCCGCGTCGAACATGCCCGGCGCCTCAGACGTACCCGCCGATCCACGCCGGCACCCCGCCGCACCCCCGCCGCAGCCGGGCGGGATGTCCGACACCGGCAGCTTCCACCTGCCGCCGCCCCAGCCGACCGTCACCAACCGGAACTCCCCCGCCGGGCCCGCACGGCACCACAGCCCTCCAGAGCAGCAGCCGCAGCGGCAGCCCCCACCCCGGCACGACGGGCCTCCCCCGTACCCTCCACCCGCACAGCCGTCCGTCCTCTCCCCCCAGCCGCAGGCGCCGCTCCGCCCCAGTCCGCCGCCCCCCGGCCCGGTCGCCCCGGTGATGCCTCAACGCGCTGACGCGGACAGTTCCGGCCGCGTAGTCCCGGACCGCCCGCCGACCGGCGGGGAGGTCTCCACCGCCTCCTACACCGCTCAGGACCCGCAGCCCTCGCAGCACCCGCCACACCCGCGGGAACCGCAGTACCCGCAGGGCACCCAGCCCCCGCAGGCCCCGCACCCCCCACAGGGCCTCCATCCCTCCCAGAGCCCGCAGGTCCCGCAGACCCCGCCGCCGCGCCCGTCCCGCCATCGCCGCGCCGTCCGCCGCCGCCCGGGCCCGCCCGCCGCCGTGGTCGTCCCGCTGCTCCTGCTGGCGCTGGTCTGCTACGCGGTGGGGTTCTGGGCCCTGGCCCAAGGCTGAGCCCGCCTCCGCCCGCCTACCCGGCGGGCCCGGCCCGCCGCCGCGCGACCACCGTCCACACACCGAGCCCCACCAGGATCGCGCTGCCCCCACCGATCCCGGCCACGGCGACCGCGGTCATCGCCCCGTCGTCCCCGGCCCCTCCAACCCCACCCACCACGGCTCCCCCGCCGCCCGCAAGACCACCGTCCCGGGCCTCGAAGACCCCGTCCGGCACGGGCCGCCCGGCGTAGGCGGGTCCCTCCTGCGCCGTCCCCCTGAGCCCCACGCGCAACGTCAGCCCGAACGGCCCGTCGCCGAACTCCTCGGCCACGTCGGCGGAGAGGTGCACGACGAGGCAGTAGGAACCGGCGAAGCGCATCGCGCTCACCCGGCTGGTGAAGGAGTGACGGTTGGCGTGGTCGGCCGGCGGGAGCGGGGCCAGCGCCGCGGCCCGCTGGGTGCCGTCGTAGCCGACGCCCTTGTGGGCGACGAGACCGCGTACGGGGTTGTAGAGGGAGACATCCAGCGCGCCGACGGCGTAACCGGCGCCCGACGCCGCCGCGCCGAGTTCCGCCGTGGCGGACAGCTGCCGGCCCCAGTCGACCGGGACCTCGTAGAAGAGGGTCTGCCCGGGGGCGATGTCGTCGCTCCAGACGCCCTGCCCCACGGTGGTCGCGCTCGCGAAGCCGGCGCCGCCCGCCCGCCGTACCGGCTCGTCCGCGGGCGGTGCGGGGGTCGCGGAGTCCCAAACCCGCGGCGTCCGGGTGGCACCGGCCCGGGTCAGCGCCGGCTCCTGGACCGCGACGAGCTCCAGGGCCCAGTCGACCGGCGCCGAGTCGCTCCTACCTGCGCGCTCGACGACCACGTAGTACGTTCCCGCGCCCCCGCAGCGGGTCCCGCCCGCCTCGCGCGCCCCTGCCGCCGCGATCGGATGCGGGCTGCGGGCGGCGCCGAAGGTCGCGGTGTCGGAGGTGCAGAGCCTGCCCTCGGCGTCCTGCACGGACACCTTGACGCCCTCGACCGCGGAGACCTCGGCGCCCGGGTCGGGTACGGCGGTGGCGGAGACGTACGCGTTCGAGGCGGCGTCGAGTGCGAGGCGGTAGTACGCCTCGCCGCCGGGCGGCAGGGTGCTCCGGTACGTCCGGCCGGTCTCCAGCGGTACGGCGTCGGCGGTCCCGGTGGCGGCGGGAACGGTCCGGGCGTCCTCGGCGAACGCGAAGGAGCCGACGGACCCGGCGCCGGGCCCGGAAGCCCCCGGTGCCGAGCCGGCCGCCCGGGCGACCCCCGGCGGCGCCACCAGCGTCGGCAGCAGCACCAGCAGCAGGGCCCCCGGCAGTGTCCGCGCCCCTATACACCACCGCGCCGTCCGCCGCCGCCCGATCACGCGCCGCCCACCCCCGGGGAGTTCCGCCCTCGAACCGTCCGTGCCTGGCCCATCCTGCCCCGCGGACCCCTCGGCCGGCACCCGCGGACACGCAAAACCCCGACCGCGAGGCGGCCGGGGTCTGTTCACTTCCGGTTGTCGGTGCTCACGAACCCGTGGGCACGGAGTCAGTCGCCTCCGTCCACAGATCCTGCTCGGCGCGATCCGCCTGGATCTGGCGGTACACGAGGAGCCCGCCGATGGCGGCCAGTGCGACCAGGAGAAGCTTCTTCACCGCGCTACCTCGTCTTTCCTTGACGTAGGGGACCTCTGGCGCCCGACTATACACACCGGCCGATACCGATCGGTGACCTGCGCCGGGCCCCAACTCCCCACCGGCACCGCGCACTAGAGACACCGGATCCAGAGGGTGACCACCGCTCTACGGAGGGTGAGTTTTGCCCTGCCATCACCACTCTCCCGCCGTCTTCTTGTCTTTTCGGGCCTCTTGCACCCATCCGAGTGGTGTTGATCTGACATACGACGCGTCACGGGCGTCGGTCCCACACTTGGCGATCCCCATACACATCATGAGGACAGTACGCAAATCGCCCAACCCGAAAGTGAGGGGCCATGACCCGGAACCCGGTCATGAAGCTGTGGAACATCGTCGTCACCGCCTTCCTCGCGCTGTTCACGGCGCTCGGACTCGTCACCACGTCCGCCTCCGCGGCCGTACCGCAGACCGAGTCGGCCCGCAACAGCAACAGCGACAGCAACAGCACCGCACTCCCCACCGTGCCGACGACGTCCCCCCGGGCCTGGTCCCATGCCAGGTCCCTGCCCCCCACGATGAAGCAGCGGATCAGGGCCGAGGCCCACGGGAAGTCCCCCCGGTGCAGGCACCGCCCCCTCGCCGGAACCGCCCGGACCGACACCTCCGCCGGCACCACCGCCACACCGGACGACGGCTGCGAGGCGCGACCGCCGGCCGCCGGCCCCGTATCGATCCCGCTCCAGCGCTGATCCCCTTCCTCCCCTTCCCGCTCTCTCCTCCCGCCTCTTCCGTCTCCCTTCATCCCTGTCGTCACGGCGAACTTGCGTACATCGCCACCTGCCGAGGCCCGGCCACTCCCTCAGTGGCCGGGCCCTCGTGTTCCCGGCCCACCGTGTCGATCACGTCCTGCCCCGGCCCTCAACGAGCGCCCTGCACCCGCAGACTCTGAAAAACTCGACATAAACGACGCCCCTCCGACACCGCCCCTCCGACACCGCCTCCACGACACCGCGCCTACGGCACCGCACCTACGACGAGAACTCACGAAGACTCACGACGGCCCACCGCCCCGCCCCACCCCTACGGGAGGACGCCCGTGGACTTCGACGCTGTCGCCGACGAGCTGTACGGGCTGCGCCCGGAGCACTTCACCGCCACCCGCGACACCCGTGCGGCCGAGGCCCGCACGACCGGCGACCGCGCCCTCGCGGAGCGGATCGGCGCGCTGCGCCGCCCCAGTCCGGCGGCCTGGGCGAGCAACCTCCTGGTCCGTGCACAGCCCGACCAGGTCGAACCGCTGCTGCGGCTGGGAGAGGGCCTGCGCCGGGCCCACCACGACCTGGACGGCGCCCAGCTGCGCGAACTCGTCCGGCAGCAACGCGCCCTGGTCGGCGCCCTGTCCCGGCAGGCCGCGCACCTCGCCGCACAGGCCGGCCGCCGGATCACCCCCGATGCCCAGCGGGAGGTCGAGAGGACCTTGCAGGCCGTCCTCGCCGACCCGGAGGCGGCGCGGGAGTGGGCGGCGGGCAGGCTGGTCAAGGCACTCGACGCCGCCGTCGGCTTCCCCTCGGTCGCCCAGGACGCCGTACGACGTGCTCCCGCGGTGTCCGCGGTGCCGGCGCCGGCGGCCCGCCGCGAGAGCGCGGCGGCGGAGAACCGGCGTGCGCGTCTGGCCGAGGCGCGCCAGGAGGCGGAGCACGCCGAGGGCGACCTGCGGACCGCCGAGGCGGAGTCGGCGGCGGCCGCCGGGGAAGCCGCGGACGCCCAGCAGCGGGCGGACCGGCTGCACCAGCGCGTCGGCAGCCTGACCGAGGAGCTGCGGCGGGCCGAGGAGGAACACCGACAGGCCGTGGCCGCCGAGCGTCAGGCCCGCGAACGCGCCCGCTTCGCCGACCGCCGCGTCACCGAGGCCCGCCGCCACGCCAGCTCCGCGGCCGCACGCGTGAAACGGCTGACCGAGAAAACCCACCGAACCACATGACCACCGACCGATTCCGGTCTCAGCGATACGGTCCGGCACGCGAAAGACCCCCAGCCCTAGTGGACTGGGGGTCTTCTCGCTGGTGGGGCTAACAGGATTTGAACCTGTGGCCTCATCCTTATCAGGGATGCGCTCTAACCAACTGAGCTATAGCCCCGCCGCGCTCTGCGGTGTGTCTCCCGCGCGCTGACTCCTGAAGATTAGCGCACGACCGGGGCAGTCCCAAAATCGATGGCCGCGGGACGTTTGAGGGGCTCCTCACTCGTCCTCGGCGAGCGTCAGCTCCACGCCGCCGACGAAGCCCGCGGAGAGGTTGTAGATGAACGCGCCGAGGGTCGCCAGCGCCGTCGCCAGGACGACGTCGATGACCGCGATGATCGTCGTGAACATCAGGACGTTGGGCAGCGACAGGAACGCCTGAAGGTCGAAGCCGTTCGACTCGTTCGAGCCGGTGGCCTCGGAGATCGTGCCGCCGACCGTGGAGAAGACGCCCATCGCGTCCATGACCATCCACAGCACCGCCGACGCCACGATCGTGCAGATGCCGAGCGCGATGGAGAGCAGGAAGCTGACCTTCATCACCGACCACGGGTCGGCCTTGGCCACCCGCAGCCGCGCCTTGCGCACACGCGGCGTGGTGCGGGCCCCCGTGCGCGGCCGGCGCAGCCCGCTCCCGGGAGCGGGCGTCTGGTAGGCCTGCGGCGGGTGGTACGGCCCGGAGGACTGCTGCTCCGGCTGCCGCTCGCCGGGCAGCGGGGACGCGGCCTGCGTCCCCGCCTGCTGGGCGCCCGGAGCGGCCGGGCCCGCTCCAGCCGCGTACTGCTGGGTCTGCGGGCCTCGGGTGTCCGTCACAGTTCCCCCCTGGGATCCATGAGTGTCAGGCGAGTGGGAGGACGCCTGGGCATCCTTGGCGGGCGACTTGATCGCCCGCAGCTGCGTCGTGTGCGGGTCCGTCGCAGACGCGGCGGAGCCACGGCCGCCGCCGTCCGTCTCCGCACCGGTCGAGGTACCGGCCGGGATACCGGTCGATCCGGCGCCCGTGGCTCCGCTCACGCTGACTCACTCCTCGTGCTACTCGGCCGGGGGCGCCTCGCCCTCGTCCGTGCCGGTGGTGACGGCACCCTCGGCGGTCTCGTCGGCGGCCAGATCACCGTCGACCTCCTCCGCCTCGCGTCCCGCCTCGGCGTTACGAGCGATGCCGACCACGGCATCGCGCTTGCCCAGATTGATCAGTTGGACGCCCATGGTGTCACGGCCCGTCTCCCTGACCTCGTTGACTCGCGTGCGAATCACACCACCGGACAGCGTGATGGCGAGGATCTCGTCGGTCTCCTCGACCACCAGCGCGCCGACGAGCGACCCGCGGTCCTCGACGATCTTGGCGGCCTTGATGCCGAGGCCGCCGCGACCCTGGACGCGGTACTCGTCGACGACGGTTCGCTTGGCGTACCCGCCGTCGGTGGCAGTGAACACGAACGTACCGGGTCGAACAACATTCATCGAGAGCAGTTCGTCCCCCTCGCGGAAACTCATGCCCTTGACACCCGAGGTCGCGCGTCCCATCGGCCGGAGCGACTCGTCCGTCGCGGTGAACCTGATCGACTGCGCCTTCTTGCTGATCAGCAGCAGATCGTCGTCCGGCGAGACGAGTTCGGCGCCGATCAGTTCGTCGTCGGAGCCGTCCTCCCGCTCGCGCAGGTTGATCGCGATGACACCACCCGAACGCGGCGAGTCGTAGTCCTTCAGCGAGGTCTTCTTCACCAGGCCGCCCTTGGTGGCCAGGACCAGGTAGGGCGCCGCGTCGTAGTCGCGGATCGCGAGGATCTCGGCGATCGCCTCGTCCGGCTGGAAGGCCAGCAGGTTCGCCACGTGCTGCCCGCGCGCGTCGCGGCCGGCGTCCGGCAGCTCGTACGCCTTGGCCCGGTAGACCCGGCCCTTGTTGGTGAAGAACAGCAGCCAGTGGTGGGTGGTGGAGACGAAGAAGTGGTCGACGATGTCGTCTTCCCTCAGCTTCGCCCCGCGTACGCCCTTGCCGCCGCGCTTCTGCGCGCGGTAGTCGTCCGTCTTGGTGCGCTTGACGTAACCGCCGCGCGTGACGGTGACGACGATGTCCTCCTCGGCGATCAGGTCCTCGATGGACATGTCACCGTCGTAGGGGACCAGCTGGGTCTTGCGGTCGTCGCCGTACTTCTCGACGATCGCGGCCAGCTCCTCGCTGACGATGCCGCGCTGGCGGACCGGCGAGGCGAGGATCTGGTTGTACTCGTTGATCTTGGCCTGGAGCTCGTCGTGCTCCTGGACGATCTTCTGGCGCTCCAGGGCGGCCAGCCGGCGGAGCTGCATCTCCAGGATCGCGTTCGCCTGGATCTCGTCGATCTCCAGGAGGTCCGTCAGGCCGCCGCGCGCGATCTCGACGGTGTCGCTGCGCCGGATCAGCGCGATGACCTCGTCGATGGCGTCCAGCGCCTTCAGCAGACCGCGCAGGATGTGCGCCCGCTCCTCGGCCTTGCGCAGCCGGAAGCGCGTACGGCGGACGACGACCTCGATCTGGTGGGTCACCCAGTGCCGGATGAACGCGTCCAGCGAGAGGGTGCGCGGCACTCCGTCGACCAGCGCCAGCATGTTGGCGCCGAAGTTGGTCTGCAGGTCGGTGTGCTTGTAGAGGTTGTTGAGGACGACCTTGGCGACCGCGTCCCGCTTCAGCACGATGACCAGCCGCTGGCCGGTGCGCGAGCTGGTCTCGTCGCGCACGTCGGCGATGCCGCCGATCTTGCCGTCCTTCACCAGGTCGGCGATCTTCTGCGCGAGGTTGTCCGGGTTCACCTGGTACGGCAGCTCGGTGACGACCAGGCACTGGCGGCCCTGGATCTCCTCGACCTCGACCACCGCGCGCATGGTGATCGAGCCACGGCCGGTCCGGTACGCCTCCTCGATGCCCTTGCGGCCCACGACCAGCGCGCCGGTCGGGAAGTCCGGGCCCTTGATGCGCTCGATCAGCGCGTCCAGGAGCTCCTCGTGCGAGGCCTCGGGGTTCTCCAGGTACCACTGCGCGCCGGCCGCGACCTCGCGCAGGTTGTGCGGCGGGATGTTGGTCGCCATGCCGACCGCGATGCCCGCGGAGCCGTTGATCAGCAGGTTGGGGAAGCGGGACGGCAGGACGGTCGGCTCCTGGGAGCGGCCGTCGTAGTTGTCCGTGAAGTCGACGGTCTCCTCGTCGATGTCGCGGACCATCTCCATCGACAGCGGCGCCATCTTGCACTCGGTGTAGCGCATGGCCGCGGCCGGGTCGTTGCCCGGGGAGCCGAAGTTGCCGTTGGAGTCGACGAGCGGCATCCGCATGGACCACGGCTGCGCGAGGCGGACCAGGGCGTCGTAGATGGAGCTGTCGCCGTGGGGGTGGTAGTTGCCCATGACGTCGCCGACCACGCGGGCGCACTTGTAGAAGCCGCGCTCGGGACGGTACCCGCCGTCGTACATCGCGTACAGCACGCGGCGGTGGACGGGCTTGAGGCCGTCCCGGACGTCCGGCAGCGCGCGGGAGACGATGACGGACATCGCGTAGTCGAGATACGAGCGCTGCATCTCCGTCTCGAGCCCGACGGGCTCGACACGGAGGATCTGGCCCTCTTCTTCAGGCGTGACGGGGGTGTTCTCGTCGGCCATGGCTGGTGAAGATCCTTCCTGGTGCGGTCAGCTGAGACCGACTCAGATGTCGAGGAAGCGGACGTCCTTGGCGTTGCGCTGGATGAACTGGCGGCGGGCCTCGACGTCCTCGCCCATCAGGACCGAGAACAGCTCGTCGGCCTGCGCGGCGTCGTCGAGGGTGACCTGGCCGAGGACGCGGTGCTCCTGGTCCATCGTGGTGACGCGCAGTTCCTCGGCGTTCATCTCACCGAGACCCTTGAAGCGCTGGATCGAGTCCTCCCGGATCCGCTTGCCGCGCTGGCGGCCCATCTCGATCAGCGCATCGCGCTCGCGGTCGGAGTACGCGTAGTCCACGTCCTCCCGGCCCCATTTGATCTTGTAAAGCGGGGGGCGGGAGAGGAACACGTGGCCCGCCTCGACCAGCGGCCGCATGAAGCGGAACAGGAAGGTCAGCAGCAGGGTGTTGATGTGCTGGCCGTCGACGTCGGCGTCCGCCATCAGGATGATCTTGTGGTAGCGCAGCTTCTCGATGTCGAAGTCCTCGTGCACACCGGTGCCGAAGGCGGAGATCAGCGCCTGGATCTCCTGGTTCTGCAGGATCTTGTCGATCCGCGCCTTCTCGACGTTGAGGATCTTGCCGCGGATCGGGAGGATCGCCTGGTACTCCGGGTTGCGGCCGGACTTGGCCGAGCCGCCGGCGGAGTCACCCTCGACGATGAAGATCTCGCACTTGACGGGGTCGTTCGACTGGCAGTCGGACAGCTTGCCGGGCAGCGAAGCCGTCTCCAGCAGGCCCTTGCGGCGGGTGAGGTCGCGCGCCTTGCGGGCCGCCACGCGCGCGGTGGCCGCCTGGATGCCCTTGCGGACGATGTCCGCGGCCTCGTTCGGGTTGCGGCCCAGCCAGTCGCTGAGGTGTTCGTAGACCGCCTTCTGGACGAAGGTCTTGGCCTCGGTGTTGCCCAGCTTGGTCTTGGTCTGGCCCTCGAACTGCGGCTCGCTCAGCTTGACCGAGATGATCGCCGTCAGGCCCTCGCGGATGTCGTCACCCGTGAGGTTGTCGTCCTTCTCGCGGAGCAGCTTCTTGTCGCGCGCGTACTTGTTGATCAGGTTGGTCAGCGCCGCGCGGAAGCCCTCCTCGTGGGTGCCGCCCTCGTGGGTGTGGATGATGTTGGCGAAGGAGTACACGCCCTCGCTGTAACCACTGTTCCACTGCATGGCGACCTCGAGGGACAGGCTCTTGTCCTTGTCCTCTGCTTCGAGGTCGATGACGGAGGGGTGCACCACGTCTCCCTTGCGGGAGTTGAGGTACTTCACGAAGTCGACGATGCCGCCCTCGTAGTGGTACGTGACGGTCTTGGCCTCGGCCTTCTCGTCCGCACCCGCCTCGTCCGCCCCGGAGGTGGCCTTCGCCGACTCGCGCTCATCGGTGAGTTTGATCGTCAAACCCTTGTTGAGGAACGCCATCTCCTGGAAGCGCCGCGAGAGCGTCTCGAAGGAGTAGTCGGTGGTCTCGAAGATGTCGCCGTCCGCCCAGAAGGTGACCGACGTACCGGTCTCCTCGGTGGCCTCGTGCCGGGCGAGGGGGGCCGTCGGGACGCCCATCTTGTAGTCCTGCGTCCAGCGGTGGCCGTCCGTCCTGACCTCGACCGCGACCTTCGAGGACAGGGCGTTCACCACGGAGACGCCCACGCCGTGCAGACCACCGGAGACCGCGTAACCGCCGCCGCCGAACTTGCCGCCCGCGTGCAGCACGGTCAGCACGACCTCGACGGCCGGCTTGTTCTCGGAGGGGACGATGCCCACCGGGATGCCTCGGCCGTTGTCGACGACCCGGACGCCGCCGTCGGCGAGGATCGTGACGTCGATGGTGTCCGCGTGTCCGGCCAGCGCCTCGTCGACGGAGTTGTCGACCACCTCGTACACGAGGTGGTGCAGTCCCCGCTCACCGGTCGAGCCGATGTACATGCCGGGTCGCTTGCGGACCGCGTCCAGACCCTCGAGGACGGTGATGGCGCTGGCGTCGTACGAAGCCGTGACCCCGCCGCTCGCTGCGGCGGCCGCGGCGTTCACGCCGGCGTCGGTGGACGGGATGTTCTCGTTGGGGTTGCCGGAATCGGCCACGAAGCGCCCTTTCTGGCACAGCACGAGCCGGGCTCCAGGGGATGCCCCCTTTGGGGGAGGGTTGCCGGAGCGGCTGCGGCATGTTGCGTTGGTAAGCCCTGTTCAGCGTTGCTCAGCTTTTCCCGGACGGTCCCCACGGTCGGGGCGGGATTGTCACCCAGTCTACCGGTAGCGCCGACAGTGAGGGGGGTTTGCCGGTACCTGAGTCCGCATGTGCCGCCCTGAACCAGCCTCGGCCGGGTCCCGATATAGGGAAGGGGTCTCCAAGAGGCTCACAGAGGCACTCAGCGCTTCCGGGCGTCAACCCTTCGCTACTCCGGGGCCAGGTCAGGATTCGCAACCGTGTGCGGTTGTATGACGATCGGTGCGCACCGGTGGACAACGCCGACCACGGGGCGCTGGAGATGTAACGCAGGTCACTCCTGAGACGTGACATACCTCACTCTTCGGTCGGGCGGTCACTCCGGTCGGCATCGCACGTGTGACGGCCGTCGCCCGCGGGTTCAGCCGTAGGTGTCGCCGGGGCCGGTGCTCCCCGGGGCGCGCAGGGGGCCGTAGCGCCGGGCCGGGCCGCCGGGGCCGAGCACCTTGATCGCCCTGACCGCGCCGTGGCCGAGGTCCTCGTTGAGGCGGGCGACCAGCGTGGGGGCGAGCAGCCGCAGGTTGGTGGCCCAGGCGGTGGAGTCGCAGCGCACCACCAGCACCCGCTCGTCCTCGACGTACGTCTCCGGGACGCAGTGCTTGGCCACGTCGTCGCCGACGATCTGCGGCCAGCGGCCCATCACGCCGCCCACCGCGGCCGGGGCCTCCCAGCCGCGCTCACTGATCAGCCGGTTGATCGCCGAGCCGAGCGCCATCGGGTCGCGGCCGTCGGCCCGCGCGCCGGAGCGCAGTCCGCCGCGGCGCGCCTGCTTCCTCTGCTGCGCCGCGTCGCCCCGCGCGCGTGCGGCCTCCTTCGCCGCCCGCAGCGCCACGCGCGCGAGGTCGACGCCGGAGGGCTGAGGCGTCTTCTTCACCGGCTCGTCCGCGGTCATGCGCGCTCCACCGTCCCGTCGGCCACCGTGTACCGCGCCCCCGTCAGGACACGCGGGACGTCGTCGTCGACGGCGGCCGTCACCAGCACCTGCTCGCCCGGCGCGACCAGCTCCGCCAGCCGCTCCCGGCGCCGCGTGTCCAGCTCGGCGAAGACGTCGTCGAGGATCAGCACGGGCTCGTTGCCCTCGGCGCGCAGCAGGTCGTACGCGGCCAGGCGCAGCGCCAGCGCGCAGGACCAGGACTCGCCGTGGGAGGCGTATCCCTTGGCGGGCAGCTCACCGAGTCTGAGCTGCACGTCGTCCCGGTGCGGTCCCACCAGGGTGACGCCCCGCTCGATCTCCTGCTTGCGGGCGTCCGCGAGCGCGGCCATGAGCTGTTCGAAGAGGGCCTCGCGCGCGTGGGCGTCGCCCGGGGACGACGGCTTGTACTCCAGGGTGACCGGACCGCCGCCCGGGGCCAGCTGCTCGTACGCCTTGTCGGCGAGCGGCTGGAGCGCGGAGAGCAGTTCCAGCCGCTGGGCGAGCAGCTCGGCGCCCGCGCGCGCGAGGTGCTGGTCCCAGACATCGAGGGTGGACAGGTCCACGGTCCGGCCGCCGTGCCGCCGGGCCAGCGCGGCCGTCTTCAGCAGGGTGTTGCGCTGCTTGAGGACACGGTCGTAGTCGGAGCGCACGCCGCCCATCCGCGGGGACCGGGCGGTGATCAGCTCGTCGAGGAAGCGGCGCCGCTCCCCGGGATCGCCCTTGACCAGGGCGAGGTCCTCCGGGGCGAACAGCACGGTCCGCACGATGCCCAGCACGTCACGCGGCCTGACTTGCGACGACCTGTTGACGCGGGCGCGGTTGGCCTTGCCCGGGTTCAGTTCCAGCTCGACCAGTTGCTGCCGCTCGCCCTGCCGGACCTGGGCACGGACGATCGCCCGCTCGGCGCCCACGCGGACCAGCGGGGCGTCCGAGGAGACGCGGTGGCTGCCGAGGGTGGCGAGGTAGCCGACGGCCTCGACGAGGTTCGTCTTGCCCTGGCCGTTGGGGCCGACGAAGGCGGTGACACCCGGGTCGAGCGGGACCTCGGCCCGGGCGTACGAGCGGAAGTCGGCGAGCGACAGATGCGTGACGTGCATGGTGGTGCGCCGACCTCCCCCGGCCTGCTGTGGTGCCGGTTACTTCTTCTCGACCGCGTGGCCGCCGAACTGGTTGCGCAGCGCCGCGATCATCTTCATCTGCGGCGAGTCCTCCTGCCGCGAGGCGAACCGCGCGAAGAGCGAGGCCGTGATCGCGGGCAGCGGCACGGCGTTGTCGATCGCCGCCTCCACCGTCCAGCGACCCTCACCGGAGTCCTGCGCGTAGCCGCGCAGCCCGTCCAGGTGCTCGTCCTCGTCGAGGGCGTTCACCGCGAGGTCGAGCAGCCAGGAGCGGATGACGGTGCCCTCCTGCCAGGACCGGAAGACCTCCCGGACGTCGGTCACGGAGTCGGCCTTCTCCAGCAGTTCCCAGCCCTCGGCGTAGGCCTGCATCATGGCGTACTCGATGCCGTTGTGGACCATCTTCGCGAAGTGGCCCGCGCCGACCTTGCCGGCGTGCACGGAGCCGAAGTCGCCCTCGGGCTTGAGCGCGTCGAAGATCGGCTGCACCTTGGCGACGTTCTCCGCGTCGCCGCCGTACATCAGCGCGTACCCGTTCTCCAGGCCCCAGACGCCGCCGGAGACGCCGCAGTCGACGAAGCCGATGCCCTGGGCGGCCAGCTCCCCGGCGTGCTTCTCGTCGTCCGTCCAGCGCGAGTTGCCGCCGTCCACGACGACGTCACCGGGCTCCAGCAGCTCGGCCAGCCGGTCGATGGTCGACTGGGTGGCCGCCCCGGCCGGGACCATCACCCACACCACGCGCGGGCCGCTGAGCTTGTCCACCAGCTCTTCCAGGCTGTGCACGTCGGCGAGGTCCGGGTTGCGGTCGTATCCGACGACGGTGTGGCCCGCGCGGCGGATCCGCTCGCGCATGTTGCCGCCCATCTTGCCGAGGCCGACGAGACCGAGCTCCATCAGTTGTGTTCCTTAGGTTGCGACAGGTGGTGCGAGGTGGCGTTGAGGCACTTGCGTACCCACGTCCGAGCCTAGACCCGGACGCTCGCGCACATCTGTGGGCATACGCGCTCACGCGTACGCCCTCACCTGCGGCTTCGTCCAGCCGGTGGTCCACAGGACGGCGAGGCCGGTGGATCACCGGGCCGGCGGTCCCGCCCCGCGTCAGCCGCTGAGGCGGACCGGCATGATCAGGTACTTGTACGCCTCGTCCGCCTCGGCGTCCAGCGCCGGCTTGCCGCTGAGCAGTGCGGGCTTGGTGGACGTCGTGAACGACAGCTGGGCCACCGGGGAGTCGATCGCGCTCAGGCCGTCCAGCAGGAAGGTCGGGTTGAAGGCGATCGAGATGTCGTCGCCCTCCAGCTGGGCGTCGACCCTTTCCACAGCCTGTGCGTCGTCGCTGGAGCCGGCCTCCAGGATCAGCACGCCCTGCTCGAAGCTCAGCCGCACCGGGGTGTTCCGCTCGGCGACCAGGGCCACGCGCTTGACGGCCTCGACGAAGGGCGCGGTCTCGATCACGGCGACGCTGTTGAACTCCGTCGGGAACAGCGTGCGGTACTTCGGGAGGTCGCCCTCCAGCAGGCGGGTCGTCGTCCGCCGCCCGGCGCCCTCGAAACCGATCAGGCCCTCGCCGGCGCCCGAGCCGGACAGCGCCAGCGTCACGCTGTCGCCGCTGGTCAGCGACTTGGCGGTGTCCAGGAGCGTCTTGGCGGGCACCAGGGCGACCGCTGAGGCCTCCGGGTTCTCCGGCTTCCACAGGAACTCGCGGACCGCGAAGCGGTAGCGGTCGGTGGAGGCCAGGGTGACCTTGTCGCCCTCGATCTCGATGCGCACACCGGTGAGCACGGGCAGCGTGTCGTCCCGGCCGGCGGCGATGGCGACCTGGGCGGCCGCGGCGGCGAAGACCTCGCCGGGGACCGTGCCCGTGGCGTTCGGCATCTGCGGCAGCGCCGGGTACTCCTCCACAGGCAGGGTGTGGAGGGTGAACCGGGAGGAGCCGCACACCACCGTCGCCCGTACACCGTCTGTGGAGATCTCCACCGGCCGGTTGGGGAGCGCGCGGGAGATGTCGGCGAGCAGGCGGCCGGAGACGAGGACCGTGCCCTCCTCCTCGACCTCCGCCTCCACCGACACGCGCGCGGAGACCTCGTAGTCGAAGCTCGACAGGCTCAGCTGGCCGTCCTCGGCCTTCAGCAGCAGGCCGGCGAGGACAGGCGCCGGCGGACGGGCCGGGAGGCTGCGCGCCGCCCAGGCCACGGCCTCCGCGAGTACGTCGCGTTCCACCCGGATCTTCACTGTTGCCGCCTCCTGCTGTTGCCGGCGCTTCTCGCCCTGCCTGGCTTCGTCGTCTGTCTCGGTGTCACCGGGCCCTGGGGAGGGAAGGACACCGGGACCAGTCTGACGCACCGCACTGACAGTAGGTGCCTCTCGGGGTCAAGTCGTGACGAGGGGCAGCCGGGCACCGAAGGGCGAGTTGTGCACAGGACCCCCTTCGAAACGGATTCCAGGCTCTCTATGGTCGGGAGTAGTAGTAGGGCCTGTGGATACCGTGGATAACCGCGTTTGCGCAGCTCAGAGCCGATATTTTGTCCACGGGGCCTGTGGGCGGCGGCGGTGGACAACCGGGGCCGTCTGTGGAGAAAAGAAAGTTCTGCACACCCCGTGCACAGGGCGGGGCGACTTCTCCCCAGCGCTGTCCCCAGCTTTACCCACCTTTCCCACAGCCCAACCCGGCACCCTCGTGTGACGCCTTTCACTCGCGCCGGTGACCAGGCGCGCCGGGTTGCCGAACAGTGGACAGCGCTGTGGAGAAGCTGGGGATCGCTGGGGACAACCGCCCCCAGCCTGTGGGTTGCCCGTGGACAACTCCGTGCACAGCTTGTGGACCCGTCGGCTGTCCACAGTCTGTGGAGATCGTTCGTCCACGAATCCACAACCGGCTGACCTGGTCTGATGGTCTTTCAACAGGAGCGGCTGTGGACACGGTCTGGACAACTTCGCGGTCCCCAGGATGTGGACGGGAGAAAGTCACCGAATCTGTGGAGGGCGGCCGTAACCCCGCATGGATTCGAACACCGCAGGAACGCGGAACGGCGAAGGGCGCCCCGGGGACCTCGTCCCGGAACGGCGAAGGGCGCCCCGGGGACCTCGTCCCGGAACGGCGAAGGGCGCCCCGGGGACCTCGTCCCGGAACGGCGAAGGGCGCCTCGGGGACCTCGTCCCGGAACGGCGAAGGGCGCCCCGGGGACCTCGTCCCGGAGCGCCCTCGGCGGCGTACGGAGGCTGCTGTCAGCCGTTCTTGATGCGGTTCGTCAGCTCGGTCACCTGGTTGTAGATGGAGCGCCGCTCGGCCATCAGATTGCGGATCTTGCGGTCCGCGTGCATCACCGTGGTGTGGTCACGGCCGCCGAACAGCGCGCCGATCTTCGGCAGCGACAGATCCGTCAGCTCGCGGCACAGGTACATGGCGATCTGCCGGGCCGTGACGAGCTGGCGGCCCCGCGAGCTGCCGCAGAGGTCCTCCACCGTGAGGCCGAAGTAGTCGGCGGTGGCGCTCATGATGGCCGTCGAGGTGATCTCCGGGGTGGAGTCCTCACCGCCGGGGATCAGGTCCTTCAGGACGATCTCCGTCAGGCCCAGGTCGACCGGCTGCCGGTTGAGCGAGGCGAACGCCGTCACTCTGATCAGCGCGCCCTCCAGCTCACGGATGTTCCGCGAGATCCGCGAGGCGATGAACTCCAGCACCTCCGGCGGGGCGTTCAGCTGCTCCTGCACCGCCTTCTTGCGCAGGATCGCGATCCGGGTCTCCAGCTCCGGCGGCTGGACGTCCGTGATCAGGCCCCACTCGAAACGGTTCCGCAGCCGGTCCTCCAGCGTCACCAGCTGCTTCGGCGGCCGGTCGCTGGACAGCACGATCTGCTTGTTCGCGTTGTGCAGCGTATTGAAGGTGTGGAAGAACTCCTCCTGCGTCGACTCCTTGTCCGCCAGGAACTGGATGTCGTCGACCAGCAGGATGTCCATCTCGCGGTACCGCTTGCGGAAGCTGTCGCCCTTGCCGTCGCGGATGGAGTTGATGAACTCGTTGGTGAACTCCTCCGAGCTCACGTACCGCACGCGCGTACCCGGGTACAGGCTCCGCGCGTAGTGTCCGATCGCGTGCAGCAGGTGCGTCTTGCCGAGCCCGGACTCCCCGTAGATGAACAGCGGGTTGTACGCCTTCGCCGGCGCCTCCGCGACGGCCACGGCGGCGGCGTGCGCGAAGCGGTTCGACGCGCCGATGACGAACGTGTCGAAGAGGTACTTGGGATTCAGCCGCGCCGTCGGCTCGCCGGGGCCGGTCGCCGGCGCGGGCTGCGCGGCCAGCGGGCCGGGGGCGCCGCCGGACATCGGCAGCGCGGTGCCGCCCGGGCCGCGGTGCACCTGGCCGCCGGCCGGCGGCTCGGGACGCTCGCGGCGGGCGTCGCGCTGGTCGTAGTCGCCGCGCGACGGCTCGTACTCGGAGCGCGGCTGATCGTACGCCCGTTCGCGACCCTGCGGGCGGTACTCCTGGGCGGGCACGCCGTAGGAGTCGCGGGAGGGGGCGCCGTAGGGGTCCGGGGAGCCGTACGCGTCCGGTGAGCCGTAGGAGTCCGGTGAGCCGTACGGCTCCTGCGACGGGCTCGCGTAGGGGTCCCGTTCCGGGAAGCCCAGGCGCGGCTGCTGCCAGCCGTACTCGTCCTGCGCCGGCCGCGGCCAGGCGCCGGGCTCCGGTCGCTGGTACTCCGACGGGTAGGCCGGGCGCGGGCTGGGGAGCTGGTCGCCGGGCGAGCCCGGGAGCTGCTCGGCGCGGTGCTCGGTGCGATGCTCGGCGCGGTGGCGGCCGTACCCCTCGTACTGCCCGGACGACGGGAGCTCGGGCTCCTCGTAGCGCTGCTGGGGCTGGACGGGGGGTGCCGGCGGGGCGGGCGGCTCGCCCGCGGAGTCGTCGACGGTGATCGCGATCCGGATCGGCCGGCCGCACTCGCGGCTCAGCGTCTCGCTCACGACGGGGGCGAGACGGCCTTCCAGGACACCCTTCGCAAACTCGTTCGGTACGGCGAGCAGGGCGGTGTCGGCGACCAGCGCCAGCGGCTGGCAGCGCCGGATCCAGTGCTCGTCCTTGGCCTCGACGCCCTGCCCACGGCCCTCACCGAGAAGCTGCTCCAGTACGCGTGGCCACACTGCGGCAAGATCGGCAGGTACGTCAGCCACAGGGCACGCTCTCTCACAGGTCCCACGAACGTGTGGTTGTGGGACGGCTCGGGATGTAAATCGGGTCGGGCGGGGATAAGGGAACGAATCGGAGTCCAGCCACGGTAGTCAGCGCGACGGCTGCGGTTCAAGTTGTTGTCCCCAGGCTGTGGACAGTGTCCCCCCGGACCCCTGGTTTGACCGAATGGCGCAGCCGCGCGTACCGTAACCAGGTCGAGTTGTCGATGGCTGCTGCCGCCTGCCTCCGATGGGCACAGATCGCGTCAAGGTGATCGGAAAGCGGTGCACTCGGGCGTAACGCGAGCTACTCGTGGGCGCACGGTGACAGCCAGGACGGCACCCCGCCAACCCCGATACTTTTCTGGAGCCCCCGAGTGAGCAAGCGCACCTTCCAGCCGAACAACCGTCGTCGCGCCAAGACCCACGGCTTCCGGCTGCGTATGCGCACCCGTGCCGGCCGCGCGATTCTCGCGTCCCGCCGTAGCAAGGGTCGCGCCCGTCTGTCCGCCTGATCCCGATCAGGTCATGACGTCGTGCTGCCCACCGAGAACCGGCTGAGGCGGCGCGAGGACTTCGCGACCGCGGTACGACGAGGGCGCCGGGCAGGCCGCCCGCTCCTCGTCGTCCACCTTCGTAGCGGTGCCACGGACCCGCACGCGCCTGGGGAGAGCGCTCCCCCGACGCGTGCGGGTTTCGTCGTCAGCAAGGCTGTGGGCGGCGCGGTCGTGCGCAACACGGTCAAGCGCCGACTGCGCCATCTCATGCGTGACCGGGTCGGCCTGCTGCCCCCCGGTAGCCTGGTAGTCGTACGAGCGCTGCCCGGTGCGGGTGACGCCGACCATGCACAACTGGCCCGAGACCTGGACGCCGCCCTTCAGCGGCTGCTGGGAGGGGGCGCGCGATGAAGTACCCGCTGCTGGCGCTGATCAAGCTCTACCAGTGGACCATCAGCCCGCTGCTCGGGCCGGTGTGCAAGTACTACCCGTCGTGTTCCCACTACGGCTACACGGCCATCGACCGGCACGGTGCCCTCAAGGGCACCGCACTCACGGCCTGGCGCATCCTGCGTTGCAATCCGTGGTCGCTGGGCGGGGTGGACCATGTCCCGCCGCGCAAGCGCCCGCGGTGGCACGAGATGCTGCGCGACGCCTGGAGCGCACGCAAGGGCGGGCCCTCCGCCGCCGAAACGGCCACCGAAGAGAATGTCTCTCCGAGTCCTTCGAGCGACGTCCCTTCGAGCCCGGCCGCAGAGACCCCGTCCCATGCCCAAGGAGCATGATTAGTGGACACGATTGCCAGCCTCTTCAGCTTCATCACCACACCCGTCTCATGGGTCATCGTCCAGTTCCATTCGCTGTACGGTGCGCTCTTCGGCCCTGACACGGGCTGGGCCTGGGGCCTGTCCATCGTGTCGCTGGTGATCCTGATCCGCATCTGCCTGATCCCGCTCTTCGTGAAGCAGATCAAGGCGACCCGGGCCATGCAGACGCTCCAGCCCGAGATGAAGAAGATCCAGGAGCGCTACAAGAACGACAAGCAGCGTCAGTCCGAAGAGATGATGAAGCTGTACAAGGAGACGGGCACCAACCCGCTCTCCTCGTGCCTTCCCATCCTGGCGCAGTCGCCGTTCTTCTTCGCCCTGTACCACGTGCTCAACAGCATCGCGTCGAACGACACCATCGGCGTGATCAACGACCGGCTGCTGGAGAGCGCGCAGAAGGCCCACATCTTCGGCGCTCCGCTCGCCGCTAAGTTCACCGACGGCGCGGACAAGGTCGAGGCGCTCGGCTCCTCGATCACCGATGTGCGGGTCGTCACGGCGATCATGATCGTCCTGATGTCGCTGTCGCAGTTCTACACGCAGCGCCAGCTGATGACGAAGAACGTCGACACCTCGGTGAAGACGCCGTTCATGCAGCAGCAGAAGATGCTGATGTACGTCTTCCCGGTCATGTTCGCCGTCTTCGGCATCAACTTCCCGGTCGGTGTCCTCGTCTACTGGCTGACCACCAACCTGTGGACCATGGGCCAGCAGATGTACGTCATCCACAACAACCCGACCCCGGGTTCCAAGGCCCAGGCCGCCTACCTGGACCGCCTGTACAAGCACGTCACGCACCACGGCAAGACCCGCAACCGGCGCGAGCGTGCCATCGTCAAGGCCATCGTCGCCAAGGGCCGGGACCGCAACGACTACGAGCGCAAGTTCATCAACGGTCTGAGCAAGGCCGGTCTCGCGGCCCAGTCCGACGGCGCCGTCGTGAAGAGCGAGGCCGCCGTGGCCACCGTGACCGAGGACGGTACGCCGACCACCACCACTGCCGCCGCCGCGCAGCGGCGGCAGCAGCCCAAGCGGCAGCCCAAGTCCAAGCGCCAGGCCGCCGGCGGCCCCAAGCCCGCGGGCGGCGTCGAGAAGACCTCCGCGTCGTCGACTTCGCTGAGCAAGTCCGACGAGCCGCAGGACGCCGAGCCGACGGAGTCCGCCGGCAAGGCGGCGCCCAAGTCCGGCGGGGGCCGCAGCCGGGCCCAGTCCGGCCAGCGCAAGGGCCCGCAGCGCCCCAAGTCCTCGTCCAAGAAGTAAGAAGGAGTCCATCCCGTGACGGAAGGCACCACCTCCGCCGCTGCCGAGGGTGCAGACACCCTGACCCGCCTGGAGCAGGAGGGCGAGATCGCGGCGGACTACCTGGAAGGTCTGCTGGACATCGCCGATCTCGACGGCGACATCGACATGGACGTCGAGGGTGACCGCGCCGCTGTCTCGATCATCAGCGACACGGGAAGCCGTGACTTGCAGAAGCTGGTCGGCCGGGACGGCGAGGTGCTGGAGGCGCTCCAGGAGCTCACGCGCCTGGCCGTGCACCGGGAGACCGGTGACCGCAGCCGGCTGATGCTGGACATCGCGGGCTACCGCGCCAAGAAGCGCTCCGAGCTCTCCGAGCTGGGCGCCAAGGCCGCCGCCGATGCCAGGAACAGCGGCGAGCCCGTGAAGCTCAAGCCGATGACGCCGTTCGAGCGCAAGGTCGTGCACGACGCCGTCAAGGCCGCGGGGCTGCGCAGCGAGTCCGAGGGCGAGGAGCCGCAGCGGTTCGTCGTCGTGCTGCCCGCCTGAGCGGTCCCACGCTCCACCGGCCCCGTCTGTTGCGCAGGCGGGGCCGGTCTTTGTCAGCCTGGTAGTCAGCGCGTGCGCGCTGGAGGGTACGGAAGGACGGTCCCCGTGACGGAGGCAGCGGAGCTCCCCCCCGCTCCCGAGGAAGCCCGGGCGGTATTCGGTGATCGCTTCGCGGACGCGGTCCGGTACGCGGAGCTGCTCGCCGAGGCAGGTGTGCAGCGAGGGCTCATCGGCCCGCGCGAGGTGCCCCGCCTGTGGGAGCGGCACCTGCTGAACTGTGCGGTGCTCTCGGAGGTGGTGCCCGAGGCCGTCACCGTCTGCGATGTCGGCTCCGGCGCCGGTCTGCCCGGCATCCCGCTGGCCCTGGTCCGCGAGGACCTCAAGATCACGCTGCTGGAGCCCCTGCTGCGTCGGACGAACTTCCTCACCGAGGTCGTCGAGCTGCTCGGCCTGGACCACGTCACCGTGGTCCGGGGCCGCGCCGAAGAGGTCATGGGCACGCTCCAGCCGGTCCATGTGGTGACGGCGCGGGCCGTGGCCCCGCTGGACCGACTGGCCACCTGGGGCATTCCGCTGCTGCGGCCCTACGGCGAGATGCTCGCACTCAAGGGCGACACCGCCGAGGAGGAGCTCAAGGCCGCGTCCACCGCGCTGAGCAAGCTCGGCGCGGTGAGCACGTCCATCCTGCATGTGGGTGAGGGCGTGGTGGATCCCCTGTCCACGGTGGTGCGCGTCGAGGTGGGGGAGAGCCCGGGCGGTGTGCGCTTCGCTGCCAAGCGGGCGAAGGCGGCGCGGACGGGACGGGTGCGCCGGCGCCGCTGATCCGTCCTGAGGACGAGACGTACTCCACACAAGCTGCCGAACCTGCGCAAGTCGGAGTGTCGCGACAGTCCGGTCACGGCTGCTGTGCATCGTGTTTCACGTGAAACGTCGCTCACTGTTGCACGGCATCATCAGCCGCGGCCGCGCTGCGGCCGAACCCCGCGACCGCAGGCCTCTCGGCCCACTCGGCGAGAGGCCTGCCGGTCCCGACGGGGCTTCGTCCCCCTCGGGGGGGTCGGAGTTGTCCACAGAGGTGGATTTCTCCACAGAACAACAGGGCTCACTGGTTCGCGACCCCGAAGGCATGGGAGGCTCTGTTCATTGCGAGCCTGAAGTCGAGGAGAGTGAATCCTTGCGGTCCGACGCCCACATCGCGGGACCGATGACCGATCCGGTCCCTGGTCCCCGTACCGAGTCGCCGGGGGGCGATGTTTCACGTGAAACACCGCCCCCGATGGACGACACTCCCATCGGTCGTGCTGCCCAACTGGCGGTCGAGGCTCTGGGCCGGGCCGGTGAGGGTCTGCCAAGACCTGAACAGACCCGTGTCATCGTCGTCGCCAACCAGAAGGGCGGCGTGGGCAAGACGACGACGACCGTGAACCTGGCTGCTTCGCTGGCTCTGCACGGCAGCCGTGTTCTCGTGATCGACCTCGACCCGCAGGGCAACGCGTCCACTGCTCTGGGGATCGACCACCACGCCGAAGTCCCCTCGATCTATGACGTGTTGGTCGAGAGCAAGCCGCTCTCGGAGGTAGTCCAGCCGGTTCCCGATGTCGAGGGTCTCTTCTGCGCTCCAGCCACGATCGATCTCGCCGGTGCGGAGATCGAGCTGGTGTCCCTGGTGGCGCGGGAGAGCCGTCTTGAGCGGGCGATCCAGGCCTATGAGCAGCCGCTGGACTACATCCTCATCGACTGCCCGCCGTCGCTCGGCCTGTTGACGGTCAACGCGCTCGTGGCAGGCCAGGAAGTCCTCATCCCCATCCAGTGCGAGTACTACGCGCTGGAGGGCCTGGGCCAGCTGCTGCGCAACGTCGACCTGGTGCGGGGACACCTCAACCCCACGCTGCACGTCTCGACGATCCTGCTCACCATGTACGACGGCCGGACCCGCCTTGCCTCCCAGGTCGCGGACGAGGTGCGCAGCCACTTCGGCGACGAGGTCCTGCGGACGAGCATCCCTCGCTCGGTCCGTATCTCCGAGGCGCCGAGCTACGGACAGACGGTCCTGACCTACGATCCAGGATCGAGCGGTGCCCTCTCCTACCTTGAGGCGGCACGAGAAATCGCGCTGAGGGGCGTCGGCGTCAGCTATGACGCGACGCACGCCCATATCGGCGCCCAGAGCGACAAGAGCATGGTGGAGGGGATCCAGTGAGCGAGCGACGGAGGGGCCTGGGTCGTGGTCTCGGGGCACTGATCCCGGCGGCCCCGACCGAGAAGACACCGGCCCAGGCCGCGGTGGGAGGGGTGGCGTCCACGTCTCCCGCGGCGGTTCCGGTGCTGACCTCCGACCGCGGCGTGGTTGCGGCGAAGGTGGCCACCCTGCCGCCTGCTTCACGTGAAACCGAGGAACCCGTGATCACCGTCGCGGTGGAGCTGCCCGCACCTCCCATGGGCGCCCACTTCGCCGAGCTTCCCCTCGACTCCATCACGCCGAACCCGCGGCAGCCTCGTGAGGTCTTCGACGACGACGCGCTGCAGGAGCTGGTCACCTCCATCAAGGAGGTCGGCCTTCTCCAGCCGGTCGTAGTACGGCAGCTGGGCCCCGCTCGCTACGAACTCATCATGGGTGAGCGGCGCTGGCGTGCCTGCCGCGAGGCCGGGCTTGAGGCGATCCCGGCGATCGTGCGCGCCACGGAGGACGAGAAGCTCCTCCTCGACGCCCTGCTGGAGAACCTGCACCGGGCGCAGCTGAACCCGCTGGAGGAGGCAGCCGCCTACGACCAGTTGCTGAAGGACTTCAGCTGCACGCACGACCAGCTGGCGGACCGCATCGGCCGGTCGCGTCCGCAGGTCTCCAACACCCTGCGTCTGCTGAAGCTCTCACCGGCGGTGCAGCGCCGGGTGGCGGCGGGCGTGCTCTCCGCCGGGCATGCGCGGGCCCTGCTGTCCGTGGAGGACTCGGAGGAGCAGGACCGGCTGGCTCACCGGATCGTGGCCGAGGGCCTCTCGGTGCGCGCCGTCGAGGAGATCGTGACCCTCATGGGTTCGCGGCCCAAGGCGGCTCAGCGTGCCAAGGGACCGCGGGCCGGCGCGCGGGTCTCTCCCGCACTGAGCGACCTCGCGACCCGTCTCTCGGATCGCTTCGAGACCCGGGTCAAGGTCGATCTGGGGCAGAAGAAGGGCAAGATCACCGTGGAGTTCGCCTCCATGGAGGACCTGGAGCGGATCCTCGGCACGCTCGCCCCGGGCGAGGGGCCGGTCCTGCAGACAGGCCTTCTGGAGGGCGGCGACTCCCCGGAGGCGGACGACTGAGGCACCGGTCGGCGAGGTGATCCCGCTCGGCGGGCGTTCGTGCGGGCCGTGTCCGGTGTGTACCGGAACACGGCTCGCACTGTGCTTTTTGGCGGTATCGATGGAATCGCTTCATGGATACGATGCGATCAGGTATGGCGCATCCACCTGGCAGTACGTCTGCGGTACGTCTATGGAGGGCGGGGCCGATGCGAAGGATGAGCCGGATCGGACTGCTGAGTGTGGGACTGGGCCTGGGCGCGGCCGGCGGGTTCGTCGGCAGTCTGCTCAGGGAACGGAGTGCTCTGACGGCCGCCCGCGATGCGGCGGGCGAGGGAAGCGAGGAACAGCCTTCATGGGGCGTCGGCTCGTACCACTCACGCTGGACAACCTTCAGGACCTCCCCCGGCGCTGTCGTACGTGTGTCTTCTGGGAACTCGACCCCGTCCGTGGCGAAGCTGCGCTGAAGGCCGGCACCGCCGCGCTGGAGAAGGAAGCCTGGATCTCGGCCGTCCTGCTGGAGTGGGGTTCTTGCGGACGGGTCGTCTATGTCGATGACACACCGGTGGGCTTCGTCCTCTACGCGCCGCCGGCCTACGTGCCCCGCTCGACGGCGTTCCCGACGAGTCCCGTCTCGCCGGACGCGGTGCAGTTGATGACCGCGTTCATCGTGCCGGAGTATCAGGGGCAGGGACTGGGCCGCGTGATGGTCCAGACGGTGGCCAAGGATCTGCTGCGGCGGGGCTTCAAGGCGATCGAGGCCTTCGGGGACGCCCGCTGGCAGGAAGCGGCCTGTGTGCTGCCCGCCGAGCATCTGCTGGCCGTGGGCTTCAAGACGGTCCGTCCGCATCCCGCCTATCCGCGGATGCGGCTGGAGCTGCGGACGACGCTCTCCTGGAAGGAAGACGTGGAGATGGCGCTGGACCGGCTGCTCGGGGCGGTACAGAAGGAACCTGCGCTGCGACCGCTGTGAAAGCGGTCAAGCGAAGGGGCCAGCCCGGGTGGGTTGGCCCCTTCGTGTTTCACGTGAAACATGCGCGCCGTCCACTCGACGGCGCAGCCCGTCATTCGGCGATGAAGTCCTCGAGGTCGCGCAGGATCGCGGCCTTCGGCTTGGCACCGACGATGGTCCTGGCGACCTCGCCGCCCTGGTAGACGTTCAGGGTCGGGATCGACATCACGCCGTACTTGGCGGCCGTACCGGGGTTCTCGTCGATGTTGAGCTTGACGATCTCGATCTTGTCGCCGTACTCGGCGGCGATCGCTTCCAGGGACGGCGCGATCTGGCGGCACGGGCCGCACCAAGCGGCCCAGAAGTCCACCAGGACGGGCTTGTCGTTCTTGAGGACGTCCTGCTCGAAGGAGTCGTCGGTCACGTTCTTCAGGGTGCCGGCCACGGAGGGCTCCTTAATCGGTTGGTGCGTGGGGCTGGGTGAGGGGGTCAGACAGTGGTCTTCTCGGGCTCGGCCTTCTCCTCGTCCGCGAGGGCGGCGAGGAAGCGCTCGGCGTCCAGTGCGGCGGAGCAGCCGGTGCCGGCCGCGGTGATCGCCTGTCGGTAGGTGTGGTCCACCACGTCACCGGCGCCGAACACACCGGTCACGTTCGTCCGGGTGGAGGGGGCGTCGACCTTCAGGTAGCCCTCCGGGTCCAGCTCCAGCTGGCCCTTGAACAGCTCGGTGCGCGGGTCGTGGCCGATCGCGATGAACAGACCGGTCACCGGCAGCTCGGAGAGCTCGCCGGTCTTGACGTTGCGCAGCTTCAGGCCGGCGAGCTTCTGGTCGCCCTGGATCTCGGCGACCTCGCTGTCCCAGACGAAGGTGATCTTCGGATCGCCGAAGGCACGCTCCTGCATCGCCTTGGAGGCGCGCAGGGTGCCCCGGCGGTGGACGACCGTCACGGACTTGGCGAAGCGCGAGAGGAAGGTGGCTTCCTCCATCGCGGTGTCACCGCCGCCGATCACGGCGATGTCCTGGTCCTTGAAGAAGAAGCCGTCGCAGGTGGCACACCAGGAGACACCGCGGCCGGACAGGGCGTCCTCGTTGGGCAGGCCGAGCTTGCGGTGCTGGGAGCCCGTGGTGACGATCACGGCCTTGGCGCGGTGCACCGTGCCGGCGGTGTCGGTGACGGTCTTGATCTCACCGGTCAGGTCGACGGAGACGATGTCGTCCGGGATGAGTTCGGCACCGAAGCGCTCGGCCTGGGCGCGCATGTTGTCCATGAGCTCGGGGCCCATGATGCCGTCCTGGAAGCCCGGGAAGTTCTCCACGTCCGTGGTGTTCATCAGGGCGCCACCGGCGGTGACGGCCCCCTCGAACACCAGTGGCTTCAGCGACGCGCGCGCGGTGTAGAGCGCCGCCGTGTAGCCGGCGGGCCCGGAGCCGATGATGATCACGTTACGGACGTCGCTCACGGCTTGATTCCTCGTCTCTGGACTGCGTCGTTCGACCGGTGGGAGCCCGTCTCAGAACTCTCACCCCACCCAACGGATCCTAAGGGGCGCGCATTCCCGCTGTGCCCGGGCACACGGAGAGCCGTCCTTCGAGCGGATACCCGAAGAACAGAGGTCTTCTCAGGGCTGTGGGTAGGACTGCTGCAGCAGCACCTCGGCCGAGGCCGACGGTGCCCCCTTCACGCATGTGGCGTCCACGACGTACGCGGTGACCCGTGAGAGGTCCGAGGCGTCGGGCATGACCACGAGCAGGGCCGTCGTCCCCTGGTAGGTGCCGGGCTCGGTCGCCAGGGCGTCGTCGTCGCGCCCGATCCCCTTCTGCACGCACTCGGGCACCGGAGCCGTGGGCTGGGTGAGGATGCGCGGGCCGTCACTGCCGGGGGCGGAGCCCTCACCGAGTTCGCGGGGAGCGCGCGAGGAAGAACCGGGCCGTTCGCGCACGGCGAGGAGGTCCGCGACCTGTTGCTCCAGCCGCCCTCGGGCGAAGGTGTCCGCGGGGCGCCGCTCCTGGGTGGTGGTGCCCTGGTCGCCGCCCCCCATCGAGGACACCAGCAGGGACGCCAGTCCGAGGGCGCCGACCGAGAGGACGGCACCCAGAACCGCGGCCCTGCGCCGCCCGAGGCGCTTGCGCTCCTTGCGGCCCGGCCCGGTCGTGGAGGTGCGGGCCCGGCCCGAGGGGCGGTCCGCGGGGGTCGGTGTTTCACGTGAAACATGCACGCCGCTGTCCGCGCGAGCCACTTCGCGGGGGGCCGGTGCGCTCACCGCGTCCGGCGCCGTGGCCTGGAGCAGCGCCTCCGCAGCGAGGGCGGCGTCGATCCGTCCGGCGATGTCGGCGGGCATGCGTGCCGGGCCCGGCAGGGTGCCGAGCACGCCGCGGATCTCCTCCAGAGAGGCGTAGACGTCCGCGCAGAGCTCGCACTCGTCCAGATGACGCCGTACGTCCGCGGTCCGGGACGGGGGGAGCAGGCCCTCGGTGAGGTCGGAGATCTCCGTGACGTCCGGGTGCCCGGCCGTGCCCGTCGTGGAAGTCACGCTCGCCCACCTCCGCCCTTCACAGCAGTTGAGTCGCTTGGTCCTGCAGTGCGTGAGCCCGCTGCGTGCGGTCCCGCTGCCGGTGGGACGGATGCCCCCTGCGCCCGGTTCCGTCCGGCGGCCGGTTCTTCGTCGTCTCCGGAGTTTCTCGGTCGCAGATGGGTGAGCAGGGGCAGAAGCCTGGCCCTGCCGCGAGCGCAGCGGCTCTTCACCGTGCCGGTCGGCACGTCGAGGACGCGGGCGGCCTCGGCGACCGGGTAGCCCTGCATGTCCACCAGGACCAGGGCGGCGCGCTGATCTGGCGGGAGCGTGCCGAGCGCTTCGAGGAGCTGGCGGTGCAGGTCGTTGCGCTCGGCGGGAGCCGAGGCCGACTCGTGCGGCTCCAGCAGCTGCTCCAGCCGCTCGGTGTCGTCCACGGGAGAGGTCTTGCGTGAGGCGGCCTTGCGGGCGCGGTCGATGCAGGCGTTCACCGTGATCCGGTGCAGCCAGGTGGTGACGGCCGACTGGCCGCGGAAGGTGTGGGCGGCCCGGTAGGCGGAGACCAGGGCGTCCTGGACCGCGTCAGCGGCTTCCTCGCGGTCCCCCAGCGTGCGCAGGGCGACCGCCCAGAGCCGGTCGCGGTGCCGGCGCACGATCTCACCGAAGGCCTCGGGGTCGCCTTCCCCATGGCGGGCCAGCAGGTCCTGATCGCTCGCCGTCTCGTACCCGGCGCCTTCCGCCATCGGACCCCCCTCGGTGAGACGTCAGCCCGTGAACTTCACGTCGGTGACCGCCTGCTTGTAGCCGGCGCCGCTGTAGCCGTCGACCGGCGCGTTCGGCACCGCCGTGATCCACAGCAGTACGTACTGCGTCTTCACCGACTTCGACGCCCTCACCGTCACAGAGGATCCGCTGGTGGTGGCGGTTCCGATCTCCTGCATCCCGTCGATCCCCGTGGAAGGGGTCAGGGCGTCGGCCGCGTAGAGGTGAGCCGTCGTGTGGTCACCCGCGTAGCGGAGCCCTATCGACGCGGCCGAGACCTCCTGCGACGACCCGAGGTCGTAGACGATGCCCACGCCCGGCTTGTAGGGAGCCAGCTCCGGACCGTCGTTGTAGCGATTGGTGCGCCAGTACGTCGAGCTGTCGCCGTCGTACGTGAGGCCGACGTCACCGGGGGCCTGGGCCTCGCCGCTCGCGACGTACTCCTGAGCCCCCTGGATGCCCAGCGGCTTGGCCGGCTTCTGCTGTACGGAGTTCTTGTCGTCGCCGTCCGTCGTCTGCGACTTGTTCGGGTCGTCCGACTGGGTGCCGCGCTCCATCAGCGCGTCCGCGAGCTGCCAGCTGCCCAGCCCCAGCGCGGCGATGAGCAGCGCGGAGACGGCCCACTTCAGGGCCTTGCCGGTACGGCTCTGCAGGGGTGGCGGCGGGGACGGCACCGGCTGGGTGGCGCCGGGGTGCGGTGCCTGGCGGCCGTAGGTGCCCTGCTGGTAGGTCGTGCGCTGGTAATCCGGCGGGGCGGCGAACGCGGGCTCCGGCGGGCGGATGCGGGGCATCTCGCCGATCGCCTTCACCAGCTCCTCCGGCGTCGTGCAGGGGGACTCGTGCCGGGAGGCGGTCGCACCGTCGTTGGCGAGCGCCCGCATGGCGAGCTCCGACAGGCCGCGGTGGACACCGGCGCGCACCTGGTCCGGGGGGATGAGACCGACGTCCTTGGGCAGCCCCGACAGGCCGTAGGCGTCGCTCTCGTACGGCCAGCGCTGGGTGAGCGACGCGTACAGCAGGGCGCCGATCGCCTCGGTGTCGGTGCGCTGCGGGGTGTCGGACGCGATGCCGCGCAGCGCGGCGTTCACGGCCAGGCCGCGGATGCGCCACTGCCCGGTGGACGCGCGCAGGACGGCGTTGGGGTTCAGCCGGAGATGGGCGAGGCCCTCGCGGTGGGCGGCGGCCATGGCGGCGGAGACCTGACTGACCATCTGGTAGGCGTCGTGCGGCTCCAGCGGGGCGGCGGACAGCAGCGTGGTGAGCTCCGTGGCGTCCGGCAGCCACTCGTGCACCACGTACACGAGGTCGTTCTCCTCGACGGCGTCGAGGACCTGCACGAAGCGGGGGTCGCCGAGCAGCGCGGAGGAGCGGGCCGCGGCCAGCACGGAACGGGCCCGGGCGTGGTCCGCGGGCAGGACGTGGACGCCGACCGCGCGGCGCAGCTTCTCGTCCACCGCACGCCAACTGCTGAAACCGTCCAGACGGGTGACGCAGTCCTCGAGCCGGTAGCGTCTGGCGAGCTTGTGACCGCTGTGCAGTTCCGGCGGTGAGGCCTTCGCTCCGGGACCCTCGGTCCCGCCACTCCCCTGTGCCACGTCGTGTTCCGTGTCCCGCTCCGGGTTCTTGGCCACCCCGTCGGCCGTGGACTGGTCCGCCTGGTCCGCCTTGGCGGCCAGCGGCTTGTCGCCGCTGTTGTCTGCCACGTCGACGGCAGCCGTGCTCCGTTCCGCCACCGTCGTTCCTGCCTCCCCATTCATAGCGCGCCGGACGAACTCCGTTGCGCGCCGTCCGACGCCGAAACCAATTGTGCCCACAGTCCGCCGCTATGCACGACACGCGGCGGCGGACGATGGTTGTGCGCGTACCCCCCGATTCAGCGGCCCAGACGCCCTCGGACCATCCCGACGAGCGAGTTCAGCTCCGCGATCCGCATCCGGCGCGCGGCGACGTAGAAGACGCCCAGCAGGACGGCTCCGCCGGCCACCAGCGCGGCGAGGGAGGCGAAGACGCCCTGCCCGAGCGCCTGGGTGATGTAGTAGCAGGCCGCGCCGCTCAGCAGCGCCGCCGGCACCGAGGCGATGCTCAGGCGCGCGTACGTCCGCATCACGCGGGCGCCGTCCAGGTCGCCGCCCAGCCGCTTGCGCAGCCGGCGCCAGGCGACCCCGACGCCGATGACGTAGGCGACGCCGTAGGAGGCGGCCATGCCGACGACGGCCCAGCGGGCGGGAAGCAGCACGTAACACAGGGCCGAGGCGCCGGCGTTGACCGCGGCGACGATGACCGTGTTGTAGAAGGGGGTGCGGGTGTCCTCGTAGGCGTAGAACGCGCGCAGGACGACGTACTGCACCGAGTAGGGGATCAGGCCGAGGCCGAAGGCCATCAGCATGTAGCCCATGTTGGTGGCCGAGGTGGTGCCCGAGGAGCCGAAGATCAGGGTGCACATCGGGACGCCGAGCGCGAGGAAGCCGAAGGCGATCGGCACGATCGCGACGGCCGTCGTGCGCAGGCCCTGGGAGATGTCGTCGCGGACGGCGCCCGCGTCGTCCTCGGCGGCCGAGCGCGAGATGCGCGGCAGCAGGGCGGCCATCAGGGAGACCGTGATGATCGCCTGCGGAAGGCCCCAGATCAGCTGGGCGTTGGCGTAGGCGCTGAAACCGGTACCGGCGATTCCCTCGTCCGAGACCGCGGCGGTGGCCAACTGGGTGACGACGAGCGCGCCCGCCTGGTTGGCGAGGACGAACAGGATCGTCCACTTGGCGAGCACCGCGGCCTTGCCGAGCCCGTGGCCCTTCCAGTCGAAGCGCAGGCGGAGCCGGAACCCGGTCTCGCGCAGGTACGGGATCATCGCCAGCGCCTGGACGACGAGTCCGAGCAGGATGCCGACGCCGAGGAGCCGCTCGCCCGCCGGCGGGATGTTCTCGACCGTCAGGCCGGAGTCGGCGGCGCTGCCGTACACCCAGAGGAACATGCCGAGGGTGACGATGATGACGATGTTGTTCAGGACCGGCGTCCACATCATCGCGCCGAACCGGCCGCGGGCGTTGAGGATCTGACCCATCACCACGTGGATGCCCATGAAGAAGATCGAGGGCAGGAAGTAGCGGGTGAAGGTGACCGCGGTCTCGTTGGCCGCGGGATCCGTGGCGACGGAGGTCGACAGGGCCCGGACCAGGAGCGGCGCGGCGAACACGGCCAGCACGGTGAGGGCGCCGAGGACCACCATGACCAGCGTCAGCAACCGGTTGGCGTAGGACTCGCCGCCGTCGTCGTCCTCCTTCATGGCGCGGACGAGCTGCGGCACGAAGACGGAGTTCAGACCGCCGCCGACGGTCAGGATGTAGATCATCGTCGGCAGCTGGTACGCCACCTGGAAGGCGTCGCCCAGCATGGCGAGGCCGAGCGCCGAGACGATCATCGCCGAACGGACGAACCCGGTGAGGCGGGAGACCATCGTGCCCGCCGCCATCACGGCGCTGGACTTGAGCAGCCCTCCGGCCCGGCCGCCCTTGGCGGGAGCAGCCGAGGCCGCCGAGGCCGCCGGAGCGGCCGGAGCGGCCGGAGCGGCGGGGCCGGGAACGGGTGCGACGGGCCCCGGCTCGGGCACCTGGTACTGCCCGGCGTACGCCTGGGCACCGCCGTACTGCCCCTGCGGGGCGTGCGTCCCGCCGTACTGTCCGGCCTCGTACTGTCCGGCCTCGTACTGTCCCGCCGGTCCGTGTTCCGCGCCCGGCGCGTGCGCCGGCCCCGGCACGCCCGCGTAGTCCGTGGGCGGACGCACACCGGTCTGCTGCTGGTCCCGGAACAGGTGCGCGAAGGCGTCGGGTTCGTGGCGCTGGTCACCGGACTGGGTGATCAGGTCGTCGACACCGACGTACTGGGTCGTGCGCGGGTCGTCGCCGTAGGGCAGGTACTGGGTGGGCCCCGCCGGTTCCGGCGCCGGTGTCTGGGCCCACACGCGCGGGTCGGGGGCGTACGGCGACTGGGGCGGCTGGGCGTACAGCTGCTGCGGCGACGGATACGTGCCCGGGGGCGGCGGCGGGTGCGCGGCGCGGTCGTAGAGCGCCTCGGCGACCGGATCCTGGGCGGCGAGGTCCTGCGCCCGGTAGGGGTCCTGCTCGTAGGCGTCCTGGAGGTACATGTCCGCGGGGTGCTGCGGCGGTACCTGGCCGTGCTCGGGCGGCGGGCCCTCGGGGTGACCCGGGCTGCCCGCAGCCTGGCCGCGGTCACCGTCGTACGGCGCGTTCATGGTTACCCCACCTCATCGTCCCGGGCCCACCGGCCACGACATCTCAACGGTCCACTCTCTCACCCGTCCCGGACGGGTCGGCGCTTTCCGCTGGGGTGTCCGGACCAGGGTCACTCGGCTGCACCGGGGCGGCTGCCCCGGGCCGGTCACCGGACTCCCCCGTGAGACGGTCCGCGGGGGCCTTCGGGTTCTGCGCACCGTCGACGGCGCCCGGGGCGTCCTCCTCGGCCTCCCGGGCGGCGGCGCGCTTGCGCTGGGTGTACATCCGGAAGCCGGCGAGCACGAGCAGCAGCACGCCGCCGCCGATGACCAGCATCACCGTGGCGGTGATCTCGGTGACCCGCACGTCGAAGTAGACCGGCGGGCCGTACGGCTTGCCGTCCTCCGTGAACAGCTGGGCCTTCACCGACACCCGGCCGTTGGCGTTGGCCGAGGTGGCGAACTTCACCGACTGGCTGTGGCCGCCCGAGACGGTGACGGGCTGCTCGGCGTAGCCCGCGCCGCCGATCTCCAGCCGGGTCGGGCTGGTCGAGGTGAGCCGCAGGACCAGGTGGTCGACGTCCTGCACGAGGTTGTTCTGGACGGTCACCGGGATGGTGGCGCTGCGGCCGGAGAGCTTGGTCTCCGACTTGTCGATCAGCGTGACCCCCGCGGCGAGTCCGGCGAGGTAGCGCTCCACGCCCTCGCGGTAGTGCTGCGCCTCGGTGGTCCGGCCGCGCCACGACGTGGACATCTCACGGTTTATGGCGCGCCCGAAGGGCGTCACCACGCGGGACTGGTCGGTCAGGATCACCCTGAAGTCGTCGAGCTCGGTCTGGGTCCGCGCGATCTGCTCGAAGGCCGAGCGCCGCAGTTCCTGCCCGCGCAGCGCGGCGGGGTAGTCGGAGGCCGGCGGCACCGTCCTGCTGGCCGCGGGGTCCGGCTTGGCCTTGGCGGCCGCGCCGAGGTCCTGCGACTCGCTCCAGCCGCCGCTCTGCAGCTCCGTGATCGCCTCGGCCATGGCCTGCGCCTGGCTCGCGGTCGGCATGCGCTGCGGGGCGACGACGATGCTGCGCTGCTGGTTCGTCTGGAGGTTCAGGGCGAGGCTCTGGGCGAGGAAACGCTGCACGGCCAGCGTCCTCGCGGAGGCCTTCGTCAGGTCACCCTGGAAGGCTGTGGACAGCCGTGCGTCCGCGACCACCGCCGTGGTGCCGCCCCCGATGGGGCGGGCCGCGGACGGCGTGTACGACAGGCCCCCGCTCTCCTCCAGGCTGTCGCTGCGGGCGATCACCTTGTCGGCGCCGGCGGAGGTGGCGACCTTGAGGATCGACGGGTCCACGGCGCCGTCGACGGGCCAGGCGAAATCGGTGTCCGGCTTCACGTGGAGGATCGGCTCCACCGTGTTCGCGACGACGTCCGTGGCCTCCTTGAGACGGCTCAGCGATCCGGTGACGTCCGTGCCGTTGTGGGCGAGGGAGGCCAGGTCCGGGTCGGCGTAGGGCAGGGCGACGACCTCCTTGTCCACCACCGCCTGCTGCAGATCGGCCAGCCACTGCTTGGCGACCGCCTGGTGCGGGCCGGCCGCGGTGGTGTCGCCGTCGCTCCGCACGCGGTAGCCGCGTGCCATCGAGTCGACCGAGGCGAGCAGGTCCGGGTCGATCACCCAGGTGACGTCGAGGTTCCGGCCCAGCGACACGAGCTGCTCCAGGCGGCCGCCCGGGGAGATATCCGCGGCCAGCTCGTCGTCGTGGAAGACGGGCGTCTGCTGCTCGTTCGACCCGGTCTCCGCCGTCATGTGCGCGGTCGAGACGAGGGGCCACAGGAACGTCGTCCTCGTCGTCGTGTCCGCCGCTTCGGGCTGCCACGGCAGGAACGTCCGCTGGATGCCCAGCACCTGGTCCCAGGGCTGCGCGGACGTCTCGCCCGAGAGGGAGACGCCGAGCTGGTAGACGCCGCTGCCGCCGAGGTCCAGCTCGTCGATCGGCACGGAGATGGTGAAGCGCCGCGCGACGCCCGGCGTGAGCTCGGCGAACTCCTGGCGGTACGCGTCGTCGACCTGCGTGCCGTCCTTGTCCGGCGAGTACCCGGTGCGCCTGGCGGCGCTCTCGATCGACGAGCGCGTGGTCATCTCGGGGCCGGTGCGCAGGTCCACATGGGCGCCGGTGACCGGCCGCTCGCCGAGGTTGGTCACCGTGCCGGAGACGGTCAGGGTGTCGCCCTCGGTGGGGGCGGCGGGGCTGAGCGAGTCCACGGCGACGGTCACGGTGCGGGAGCCGGAGGCCTGCGGTGCGGAGGCCTGCCCGGCGGCGTCCGCCGCGGGGGCCGCGGGCAGCTGGAACACCCCCGCCAGCAGCGGCGCCCCGGCCAGCAGCGCTCCGGTACGCCTCAGCCACCGGCGGGCAGGTGAGGGACTGGTCCCCTGGAAGTCTGCCGCCTCGGCCACGCGCTCGCCCGTCCCTCGTCGTCGTCAGTGGTCGTCGCAATGTGCGTCCACGCATGGTAACGATGCCCGCTGAGGGGAAGTGCCGCGGTCTGTCCACAAGATCGGCACCACGACTGGCCGCTGCCCCGAATGTGCCCCTATAAAGAGGAACGCTTCCGTACGCCGTGAGGGCAGCTCCTGAGCCGTGCCGGCGCCCCTGTTCGCCCGCCCTTCATCGAGACGCTCGCGGTCGTCCGGGCCACGTACCCTGTTCTGTTGTGCCGAACGCCAACGATGACACCAGTGCCCTGAGTCAGGTGCCGCCCCGCGCGATGAGTGAGCCGCTGCGGGTCGCGCCTGTCGCCGTCGACCTCGCCCGCCGTTTCCAGGAGGCCGGGTTCTCACTCGCCCTGGTCGGCGGCTCGGTCCGGGACGCGTTGCTCGGCCGGCTCGGCAACGATCTGGACTTCACGACCGACGCCCGCCCCCAGGACGTCCTGAGCATCGTCCGGCCGTGGGCGGACTCCGTCTGGGACGTCGGGATCGCCTTCGGCACGGTCGGTGCCCAGAAGGACGGCTTCCAGATCGAGGTGACGACCTACCGCTCGGAGGCCTACGACCGGACCTCCCGCAAGCCGGAGGTGTCGTACGGCGACTCCATCGAGGAGGATCTCGTCCGGCGCGACTTCACCGTGAACGCGATGGCCGTCGCGCTGCCGGAGAACACGTTCATCGACCCGCACGGCGGGCTCGATGACCTGGCGGCGAAGGTGCTGCGCACGCCGGGCACCCCGGAGGAGTCCTTCTCCGACGACCCGCTGCGGATGATGCGGGCCGCCCGCTTCGCGGCCCAGCTCGACTTCGAGGTGGCACCCGAGGTCGTCACGGCGATGAAGGAGATGGCCGGGCGCCTGGAGATCGTCTCGGCGGAGCGGGTGCGGGAGGAGCTGAACAAGCTGGTCCTGTCCCGGAATCCGCGCAAGGGCCTGACGCTGCTGGTCGACACCGGTCTGGCCGACCATGTGCTGCCCGAGCTGCCGGCGCTGCGGCTGGAGCGGGACGAGCACCATCGCCACAAGGACGTCTACGACCACACGCTGATCGTCCTGGAGCAGGCGATGGCGCTGGAGGAGGAGGGCCCCGACCTGACCCTCCGCCTGGCCGCGCTGCTGCATGACATCGGCAAGCCGCGCACGCGTCGCTTCGAGAAGGACGGGCGGGTCTCGTTCCACCATCACGAGGTGGTCGGCGCGAAGATGACCAAGAAGCGGATGACCGCGCTGAAGTACTCCAACGAGCTGGTGAAGGACGTCTCGCGCCTGGTCGAGCTGCACCTGCGCTTCCACGGCTACGGCACCGGCGAGTGGACCGACTCCGCGGTACGCCGCTACGTCCGTGACGCCGGCCCGCTGCTCGACCGGCTGCACCAGCTGACCCGCTCGGACTGCACCACGCGGAACAAGCGCAAGGCGGCCGCGCTCTCCCGGGCGTACGACGGCCTGGAGGAGCGCATCTCCCAGCTCAAGGAGCAGGAGGAGCTGGACGCCATCCGGCCCGACCTGGACGGCAACCAGATCATGGACATCCTGGGGATCAAGCCGGGCCCCGAGGTCGGCCAGGCGTACAAGCACATGCTGGAGCTGAGGCTGGAGCACGGGCCGATGGAGCACGGCGAGGCGGTCGCGGCGCTCAAGCAGTGGTGGGCCGAGCAGGGCTGAGTTCGTGGAACCGCTCGATGTTTCACGTGAAACATCGAGCTGTCACGAGGTCTCCCAGGATACGAAGAGGGGCGATGTTTCACGTGAAACATCGCCCCTCGGCACGTCCGGTGCGCGCTACTTGTTGTCCCCCAGGCACAGGACGAACGAGTCACTGCCCTCCGTCCACTCGATCGCCGCGGTCGTGCCCTGGACCGACTGGCAGGCGAGCATGGAGAGGCTGGTGCTGTCGTCCTTCTTGAGGACCTTGTACTGGGCCTTGGTGTCGGTGCAGTCCAGCTGCTCGATCTCCGGGGACTCGTCGCTTCCCTTGTTGGTCAGGCAGTCGCCGACGGCCAGCTGCTTGGTGTCGTCGTTGCCGACGTACCAGCCGACGGCCGCGAAGATGAGGCCGGCGACGACGACGGCTATGCGCAGGTACTGCTTGATTCCGCGCCTCGGCCGCTGCGGCGCGACCGGCACGGTGGGCACCGCGCCCTGGGGCGGGAACGGCGCCTGGCCCTGGGGCTGACCGTAGGGCTGCTGACCCTGGGCGTAAGGGTTCTGGCCCTGTGCGAACGGGTTGCCCTGGGGCGGGGTGGTGGTCACTTGGGTCCCCCTGGAGACATGGGTGCGTGACGCGGCAGAACGACGCGCATAAAGATCGAATAAGACCCACGTAAGTTATCGGCTCCCACTGACAGTGCCCAGCCGGGAGCGAGTCTGTGTCACTGATGTGACAGTTGCCGGTGCTCAAAGCGGGCCATAGCCACCGCAACCGCCGCGTAGATAGCTGCCACGGTCAGCACCAGGGGCACCGAGCGCCCGTCCGGAGGCAGCATCAGGGCGGCGACTCCGGCAGCGGCGACGAAAGCGGCGTTGAACAGGACGTCGTAGAGGGAGAAGACCCGGCCCCGGAAGCCGTCGTCGACCGAGGACTGCACGATCGTGTCCGTGGAGATCTTCGCTCCCTGGGTGGTCAGTCCGAGGACGAAGGCCGCGACCAGGAGGGGCCCGGTGGCGAAGGGGAGTCCGAGGGCCGGCTCCAGGAGGGCGGCGGACCCCGCGCAGAGGACGATCCAGCGGCCGGGGCCCAACCGGCCGGCGGCCCACGGGGTCAGGACCGCCGCGGCGAAGAAGCCGGCGCCCGAGACGCCCACCGCCAGACCCAGCAGGGTGAGACCGTCGTCGGTGCTCGTGGTGAGGGCGTAGCGGCAGAGCATCAGCAGCATGACCGTCAGGGCGCCGTAGCAGAACCGCATCAGGGTCATCGACGCGAGCGCCCAGGCGGCCTGCCGTCGCGCGGGGTGGGCGAGGTGGCGCAGGCCGGCCACGAGGTCGCGGGCGGTCCCGGAGAGCGCGGCCCGCAGTCGCGGCTGCACCTGGTCGCGGTCGGGGCCCAGCAGGTCCCGCCCGATGCGCAGGGCGGCCAGCGCCGAGCAGAGGTACAGCGCGGCCCCCACCAGCACCACGGCGGCGTCCGAGCCCGCGAGAACCAGCCGGACCACGAAGGCGAGACCGCCGCCGGCGGTCGCCGCCAGGGTGCCGGCCGTCGGGGAGAGCGAGTTGGCCATCACCAGGCGGTCCCCGTCGACCACGCGGGGCAGCGCGGCGGACAGGCCCGCCAGGACGAAGCGGTTGACGGCGGTGACGCACAGGGCGGAGACGTAGAAGAGCCAGTCCGGGACCTGCGCGATCATCAGCACCGCCGTCGCCGAGGCCAGCAGCGCGCGCAGCAGGTTGCCGTACAGGAAGACCTGGCGGCGGCGCCAGCGGTCGAGCAGGATGCCGGCGAAGGGGCCCACCAGGGAGTACGGCAGCAGCAGGACCGCCATGGCCGAGGCGATCGCGGCGGGTGAGGTCTGCCGCTCGGGGGAGAAGACCACGTAGGTGGCGAGGCCGACCTGGTACACGCCGTCGGCGCCCTGGGAGAGCAGCCGCACGGCGAGCAGCCGGCGGAAGTCCCGGAAGCGGAGCAGGACGCGTAGATCACGTACGACGGCCATGGGCACAGCCTCACATACGGGGAGGGCCCCCGGGCACACTGCCTCGGGGGCCCTCAGCCCGGAAGGGGGGCGAGCCTCAGCGCTCGACCTCGCCCTTGATGAACTTCTCGACGTTCTCGCGGGCCACGTCGTCGAAGTACTGGACCGGCGGGGACTTCATGAAGTAGCTCGACGCGGAGAGGATCGGACCGCCGATGCCGCGGTCCTTGGCGATCTTCGCGGCGCGCAGGGCGTCGATGATGACACCGGCCGAGTTCGGGGAGTCCCAGACCTCGAGCTTGTACTCCAGGTTCAGCGGGACGTCACCGAAGGCGCGGCCCTCCAGGCGGACGTAGGCCCACTTGCGGTCGTCCAGCCAGGCGACGTAGTCGGACGGGCCGATGTGGACGTTCTTCTCGCCGAGGTCCCGGTCGGGGATCTGCGAGGTGACGGCCTGCGTCTTGGAGATCTTCTTGGACTCCAGGCGCTCGCGCTCGAGCATGTTCTTGAAGTCCATGTTGCCGCCGACGTTCAGCTGCATCGTGCGGTCCAGGATCACGCCCCGGTCCTCGAACAGCTTCGCCATGACGCGGTGCGTGATGGTGGCGCCGACCTGCGACTTGATGTCGTCACCGACGATCGGGACGCCGGCCTCGGTGAACTTGTCCGCCCACTCCTTGGTGCCGGCGATGAAGACCGGGAGGGCGTTGACGAAGGCGACCTTGGCGTCGATGGCGCACTGGGCGTAGTACTTCGCCGCGTCCTCGGAGCCGACGGGCAGGTAGCAGACGAGGACGTCGACCTGCTTGTCCTTGAGGACCTGGACGATGTCGACCGGCTCCTCGGCGGACTCCTCGATGGTCTGGCGGTAGTACTTGCCCAGGCCGTCGAGGGTGTGGCCGCGCTGGACGGTCACGCCGCTGCTCGGCACGTCGCAGATCTTGATGGTGTTGTTCTCGGAGGCGCCGATGGCGTCCGCGAGGTCGAGGCCGACCTTCTTCGCGTCGACATCGAACGCGGCGACGAACTCCACGTCACGGACGTGGTAGTCGCCGAACTGGACGTGCATCAGGCCGGGGACCTTGGACGCCGGGTCGGCGTCCTTGTAGTACTCGACTCCCTGCACCAGCGACGCGGCGCAGTTGCCGACGCCGACGATGGCTACGCGAACCGAACCCATTCCGGTTGCTCCCTGTGTGTACTCGGTGAGGCCCTGACGGGGACCTCACGTGGCGGTGTCGTCGGACGAGTCCGGCCGGGAGGTGTCCCCGGGCCGGGGCAGGTCGCCCGACGCTCCAGTGGTGGTGTCCTGCTGAGCGGGCCCCCCGGTGGCGGAACCGCGAAGGTCCCGCCCGGCCCGCTCGCTCTCGATGAGCTCGTTCAGCCAGCGCACTTCGCGCTCCACGGACTCCATCCCGTGGCGCTGGAGCTCGAGGGTGTAGTCGTCGAGGCGCTCCCGGGTGCGGGTCAGGGAGGCGCGCATCTTCTCCAGACGCTCCTCCAGCCGGCTGCGGCGGCCCTCCAGGACGCGCATGCGGACATCGCGGGAGGTCTGGCCGAAGAAGGCGAACCGGGCGGCGAAGGTCTCGTCCTCGTACGCGTCCGGGCCCGTCTGCGCGAGCAGCTGCTCGAAGTGCTCCTTGCCCTCCGGTGTCAACCGGTAGACGATCTTGGCGCGGCGGCCGGCGAGCGGAGCGGCGAGGGCGTCCTCGGAGGTGTTCCCCGGCTCCTCGATCAACCAGCCGTTGGTGACCAGCGTCTTGAGGCAGGGGTACAGCGTCCCGTAGCTGAACGCCCGGAACACGCCCAGTGACGTATTGAGTCGTTTGCGCAGCTCATACCCGTGCATCGGTGATTCGCGGAGCAGGCCGAGTACGGCGAACTCGAGGATCCCGGAACGCCGGCTCATCGTCGCCTCCTCTCTGCCGCGGTGGTGCCGTCACTGTCTTATGTCGCGCTGATGTATCGACTCGATACATCACGACGATAGAACGGCGCTTGGATTGCGACAAGGGGCTGAATCGTGAACGGCGTCACATCACCGATAAGCAGGAAGCAACTTGCCGGATTTGGGGTGAATTTATGGACTAGGCGCGTTTTGGTGCTGCGTAGTCTGTGCCGCATGCACACCACCGGGAACCAAGTTGCCTCCGGGGGCGTCCTTGTCCTTGGTGCAGTACGGGTGAATGCGGAACCTGCCACATCCGTACTTCGGGGGGACCGGAAACCAGCCGCCGTTTCCAGGCGCGCCCAGGTGCGCCTGCCCTAGGAGTAGTCGTTCGATGAGCGAGCACCGTCGCAAACCGCCGCAGCCGCAGGGAGGCGGACGTGCCGCGGCCCGACGCGGCACGTCCGGTTCGTCCCCCGGCCGCCGTGCGGCACCGCGAGGCGCCACCGGGTCTCCTTCCGACGCGTACGGGTCGGGTCCCTCTGGGCCGGAAGGCGAGGAGCGGCCGTACGGCGGCCGCGCCGAGGCCCGGCGCGCGGCACAGAGGAGCGGTGGCGGCCGGCGCAGAGCGGCCGACCCCGGCCGGGGCGGCCGGCGGTCCGGCGCGGCCGGTCCGGCGCGCGGGCGCGCGGGCGCGGACCAGAGGCGGATCATCGACTACCCGCGCGCGGGCAAGTACGGGTGGCGCCGCTGGGTGCCCTCCTGGAGGCTTGTCTCGGGCCTGTGCCTCGGCTTCTTCGGCAGCATGGTGGCGGTCGCGGGCATCGGGTACGCCATGGTGGGCGTCCCGAACGTCGCGCAGGCGGCCAGGGCGCAGAACAACGTCTACTACTGGTCCGACGGCACCGAGATGGTGTCCACGGGCGGGGAGACGAACCGGCAGATCATCAATCTGTCGCAGATCCCCAAGAACATGCGCAACGCGGTCATCTCGCAGGAGAACAAGACTTTCGAGACGGACAGCGGCATCGACCCGAAGGGCATCGCCCGAGCGGTGTTCAACATGGCCCGGGGCGGTGAGACGCAGGGTGGCTCCACCATCACCCAGCAGTACGTCAAGAACGCCATGCTGGACGACCAGTCGCAGACGGTCAGCCGCAAGTTCAAGGAGCTCTTCGTCTCCATCAAGGTGGGCGCCTCCGTCCCCAAGGACGACATCATGGAGGGCTACCTCAACACCGCGTACTACGGCCGCAGCGCCTTCGGTATCCAGGCCGCCGCGCGCGCCTACTTCAACAAGGACGCCATCAGGCTGAACGCGGGCGAGTGCGCGTTCCTGGCGGCCATGCTCAAGGGCGCCACCTACTACGACCCCGCCGGTGCCACGTCCATCGACCCGGCCGCCACGGAGTCGGCGAACAAGCGCCGGGCCCTGCGCCAGATGCAGGACACCCTGGACAAGATGGTCGAGTACGGGCATCTGAGCGCGGCGGAGCGGGCCAAGTACACCACGCTGCCCAAGGTCGAGAACCCCCGGGCCAACCGGGCGCTGAGCGGCCAGGTCGGTTACCTGGTGGACCTCGCCAACGGCTACCTGCTGAACAACAGCGAGACGACCAAGGTCACCGAGCGCAAGCTCCGCGAAGGCGGCCTCTCGGTCTACACGACCTTCGACAAGAAGAAGGTCGACGAACTCGAGAAGGCGGTCAAGAAGGTCCAGCAGGCCAACATCGACCCCGAGAAGCGCCCCGGCACGGACACCCACGTCCAGTTCGGCGGTGCCTCGGTGGATCCGGCCACCGGTGCCATCGTGGCCATCTACGGCGGTGAGGACGCGACCAAGCACTTCACCAACAACGCCAACGAGACCGGTGCCCAGGTCGGATCGACGTTCAAGCCGTTCGTGCTCGCGGCCGCCATGAGCTGGGGCGTCCGTGACCCCGACCTCGGCCCCACCCAGGCCCAGGACGAGCGCACCGTCGTCTCCCCCAAGAGCCTGTACAGCGGCGAGAACAAGCTCAAGATCCAGAATTACGACAAGTCGGTCTGGCACAACGACAAGGGCGAGGAGTGGCTCCAGGTCAACGACGGTGACGAGACGTACGGCGAGGCACCGAACTACCAGATCGACCTCCGTGAGGCGATGCAGTTCTCGGTGAACTCGGCGTATGTGCAGCTCGGCATGGACGTCGGCCTGGACAAGGTGAAGGAGGCGGCCGTCGACGCCGGCGTGCTGGAGAGCAGCCTGGCCGGCATCGACTACCCGTCGTTCTCCCTCGGCACCTCCGACCCCAGCGCCATCCGGATGGCGGGCTCGTACGCCACCTTCGCGGCCAGCGGCAAGCAGCGTGACCCCTACTCCGTGCAGAAGGTCACGGACAAGGACGGCACGCTCTACGAGCACGAGACGCAGGCCAAGCAGGCCTTCACCGCGAAGGTCGCCGACAACGTCACCGACGTGCTGAAGACCGTGGTCGAGGAGGGCACGGGTACCAACGCCCAGCTGACGGGCCGGGAGGTGGCCGGCAAGACCGGTACCACCGACGGCAACAGGTCGGCCTGGTTCGTCGGCTACACCCCTCAGCTGTCGACCGCGATCAGCATGTTCCGGTACCCGGACGACGAGAACATCAAGAACCGTACGTTCCTGGAGATGTACGGAACCGGTAACCAGAAGTCGATCCACGGTGCCTCGTTCCCGTCCGAGATCTGGCACGACTACATGGAGCAGGCCCTGAAGGGTGAGCCGGTCAGGAAGTTCCCGGTACCGGAGCCCATCGGCACGGTCGTCAACGAGCTGCCCCCGCCCCCTCCGACTCCGACGGTCATCGAGACCGAGGAGGAGAGCCCGAGCCCGACACCGTCGCCCACCCCGTCCGAGACCACTCCCTCGCCCACGCCGAGTGACACCTGCAGGCCCTTCGAGTGGAACTGCGAGGACACCGGCGGCACGGAGAACGGTGGTACGGACACCGGTGGCACCGACGGTGGAGTGAGCACCTCGCCCGTCCCCACGGAGACAGGTGAGGAGAGCGGGAGCAGCAACGGCAACGGGAACGGCAACGGAGGCGGCCTCTTCGGAGGCGTGGACGATTAGCCGCCGTATCGCCCATCAAGGGTGTTCCACGTGAAACCGGATCGGTGTTTCACGTGAAACAGGGCCGCCGCACCGCACAGGTGTGGCGGCCCTCGGCGTCCTCCTGGACATGTACGGCAGGATGTGGCCCATGCCCAGTGCAGAAACGACGCAAGCGAGCGCGCCCGAGCCGGACCCGGTGCGGCCCACCACGGCCGACGAGGTCGCCGCGAGCGGCAGCGAGCTGATCGGCGGTCCCCTCGGGCGGCACGCCCTGCTCGGGACGTCCTGGTGGACTCCAGTGCGGGTGATCGCACTCGTGGCGATCGGCATGTTCGCCCTCGGTCTGGTCCAGAAGGCACCCTGCTACAACGGTGCCTGGTTCTTCGGCGCCAGTTCGCAGTACACGCACGCCTGCTACTCGGACATCCCGCACCTCTACAACGGGCGCGGTTTCGCCGACGGGCTGGTGCCGTACTTCGACCGGCTCCCCGGCGACATGGAGTACCTCGAGTACCCGGTGCTGACCGGCGTGTTCATGGAGGTGGCCGCCTGGCTCACGCCCGGCACCGGCAGCATGCAGGACCAGCAGCAGTGGTACTGGATGGCCAACGCCGGGATGCTGATGGTGTGCGTGGCCGTCATCGCCGTCAGCGTGGCCCGGACGCATGCCCGGCGCCCCTGGGACGGCCTGCTGGTCGCCCTCGCGCCCGCCTTCGCGCTGACCGCCACCATCAACTGGGACCTGCTGGCGGTCGCTCTGACGGCCGCCGCGATGCTGATGTGGTCGCGGGGCCGCTCCGTGGCCTTCGGCGTGCTGCTGGGGCTCGCCACGGCCGCCAAGCTCTATCCGCTCTTCCTGCTGGGGCCGCTGCTCGTGCTGTGCTGGCGGGCCGGCAAGTGGCGGGACTTCGGCAGGGCACTGGCGGCCGCGGTCGTCGCCTGGCTGGTCGTGAACCTGCCGGTGATGCTCTTCGCCTTCGACGGCTGGTCGAAGTTCTACACGTTCAGCCAGGAGCGCGGCGTCGACTTCGGGTCCTTCTGGCTGATCCTGGTCCAGAACTCCAGTGACCCGCTCAGCACCGACACGGTCAACTCCCTCGCCATGCTGCTGATGCTGCTGTGCTGCGTCGGTGTCGCGGCACTGGCCTTCACGGCGCCGCGCCGTCCGCGCTTCGCCCAGCTGGCCTTCCTGATCGTCGCGGCGTTCATCCTCACCAACAAGGTCTACTCGCCGCAGTACGTGCTGTGGCTGGTACCGCTGGCCGCGCTGGCCCGGCCGAAGTGGCGGGACTTCCTAGTCTGGCAGGCGTGCGAGGTGACGTACTTCCTGGGGATCTGGATGTACCTCGCGTACACGACCAGCGGAGACGCGCACAAGGGACTGCCGACCGACGGCTACCACTGGGCGATCGGCGTGCACCTGCTGGGGACCCTGTACCTGTGTGCCGTCGTGGTGCGCGACATCCTCATGCCCGACCGGGACGTGGTGCGGCGCAACGGCGAGGACGATCCGTCCGGGGGCGTGCTCGACGGAGCGGAGGACGTGTTCGTCCTCGGGCCCGCCGCCCGTCCGCCGCGGCACGACGCGCAGGTCGACGGGCCTCCGGTGGAGTGGGGCAGTGAGAAGACGACCGGCGGTTCGCTCTGAGCGAACGGACCGTCGGGCCGTCGCCGGCGTGCGGAGCCGGGTCATGAGTGAGGCCGTACACGGAGTCCCGTGTACGGCCTCTCCGTCTCTCCCGGCGACGCTTCGACGTCAGCGGTCCACGAGCCGGTCGAACTGCGTGGTGGTGTGCCGCAGATGGGCCACCAGCTCGTCGCCGACCTTCGGCTCCGGGGCGTCGGCCGGCACGAACAGGATCGACACCTGCATGTGCGGCGGCTCGGCGAACCAGCGCTGCTTGCCGCCCCAGACGAACGGCGAGAGGTTCCGGTTCACCGTGGCCAGGCCGGCGCGGGCGACGCCCTTGGCGCGCGGCATGACGCCGTGCAGCGCCTTGGGGGCCTCCAGGCCCACACCGTGCGAGGTACCGCCCGCCACGACCACCAGGAAGCCGTCCGAGGCCACCTTCTGCTGCCGGTAGCCGAAACGGTCGCCCTTGGAGACCCGCGTGACGTCCAGGACCGCGCCGCGGTACTCGGTGGCGTCGTGGTCCCCCAGCCACAGCCGGGTGCCGATCCGGGCCCGGAAGCGGGTCTGCGGGAACTGCTGCCGCAGCCGGGTGAGCTCCTCGGCCTTGAGGTGGCTGACGAACATCGTGTGCAGCGGCAGCCGGGCTGCCCGCAGGCGGTCCATCCAGCCGATGACCTCCTCGACGGCGTCCGAGCCGTCGGTGCGGTCCAGCGGCAGGTGGATGGCGAAGCCCTCCAGACGGACGTTCTCGATGGCGGCGTGCAGCTGCGGCAGGTCCTGCTCGCTGATGCCGTGCCGCTTCATGGAGGACATCACCTCGATGACCACGCGGGCGCCGACGAGGCCGTACACGCCGTCGATCGACGACACCGAGCGGATGACGCGGTCGGGCAGCGGTACGGGCTCCTCGCCGCGCCGGTACGGCGTCAGCACCAGCAGGTCACCGCCGAACCAGTCCTTGATCCGCGCGGCCTCGTACGTCGTGCCCACGGCGAGGACGTCCGAGCCCAGCCGTGTGGCCTCCTCCGCGAGGCGCTCGTGTCCGAAGCCGTAGCCGTTGCCCTTGCAGACGGGGACCAGCCCCGGGAACTGCTCCTGCACGTGCTTGTGGTGCGCCCGCCAGCGCGCGGTGTCGACGTAGAGCGTGAGCGCCATGGCCGGACCTGGAACCTTTCTGGTGGCTGCGGTGTATCAGAGGTGTGGAAGCTGTCGAAGCAAACGGCCGGTGCTCAGCGGCGCGACATGTAGATGTCGAGCGCCTTGTGCAGCAGCTTGTTCAGCGGGAAGTCCCATTCGCCGAGGTACTCGGCGGCCTGCCCGCCCGTGCCGACCTTGAACTGGATCAGTCCGAACAGGTGGTCCGACTCGTCGAGCGAGTCGGAGATGCCGCGCAGGTCGTAGACGGTGGCGCCGAGCGCGTAGGCGTCGCGCAGCATCCGCCACTGCATCGCGTTCGAGGGCCGGACCTCACGGCCGATGTTGTCCGAGGCGCCGTAGGAGTACCAGACGTGCCCGCCGACGATCAGCATCGTCGCCGCGGACAGGTTCACACCGTTGTGGCGGGCGAAGTACAGCCGCATGCGGTTGGGGTCCTCGTTGTTGAGGGCCGTCCACATGCGCTGGAAGTACGCCAGCGGGCGGGGCCGGAAGTGGTCGCGTACGGCCGTGATCTCGTACAGCCGCTGCCATTCCTCCAGATCGTGGTAGCCGCCCTGGACGACCTCGACGCCGGCCTTCTCGGCCTTCTTGATGTTGCGCCGCCACAGCTGGTTGAAGTCCCTGTGGACCTCCTCCAGCGAGCGGTTCGCCAGCGGCACCTGGAAGACGTAGCGGGGCTGGACGTCACCGAAGCCGGCGCCGCCGTCCTCGCCCTGCTGCCAGCCCATCCGGCGGAGCTTGTCGGCCACCTCGAAGGCGCGCGGCTCGATGAAGTCGGCCTCGATGTCCCGCAGGCGCTTGACGTCCGGGTCCTGGATGCCCTTCTTGATGGACGCGGCCCCCCAGCGGCGGATGATCACCGGCGGACCCATCTTCACGGAGAACGCGCCCTGCTGCTTGAGGTGGGCCAGCATCGGCTGGATCCAGTCGTCGAGGTTCGGCGCGAACCAGTTGATGACCGGACCCTCGGGGAGGTAGGCGAGGTAGCGCTTGATCTTGGGCAGCTGGCGGTAGAGCACCAGACCCGCGCCGACCAGCTCGCCGGTGCGCTCGTCGAACCAGCCGAGGTTCTCCGAACGCCACTCCGCCTTGACATCAGCCCAGGCCGGGACCTGCATGTGACTCGCCGACGGCAGGCTCTGGATATAGGCCAGATGCTGCTCTCGGCTGATGGTCCTCAGGGTCAGGCTCATTCGGGGCGCTCCTCGGGCTGGTGTGTCCCCATGGGTTCAGGGGCTCCGGCTCTCGCGCCGAAGCCTACTGCGCCCCACGGGCGCCCTGACTGGGCGTGCGCATCCTTCGCCCCGGCCTGTCGCGGCCGCGGCGGCGGGCGCCGGGCCCCGACGGGATCGGCGCGGTGTCAGCGGAGCGTGGTCCGGCGGGTCAGAACAGCCCGCCGAAGAGACCCCCGTGGGCCATGCCGAGGAAGAAGCCGACGGCGGAGGCACCGAGGCCCAGCACCAGCCCGAAGCGTTCGCGGGTCGTCTCCGAGATCCACTGGCCGTACGCACCGGTGACGATCCCCGCCAGGCCGGCCCAGGAACTGATCAGATGAAGGCTGTGGAACATCGCCGTGACGAAGGCGACCACTCCGAGTACCAGGGTCACCGCCAGCAGCGCGTCCTGGGCGGGATGAGGCCTGCCGTCCGTGGCGAGCAGGGATCCGGCGGTATTGGGTCGCAATGCCTGTGCCATGGGGGCACCTCCTGCGAAAAGGCGGCGCATCGTAGCGCCATACACACCCGATGTGTACAGATTGTCGGCGCTCACGGCCGGATTTCAACCGGAAGCCGGTGTGCGGGTACTGTGTACCGTCTGCACCGGTGTCTGTTCAGGCCACGGCACGGGAGCCCGACAGGGCCCATTGTCAGTGGCGGCCGATACCGTTGCGTACGCATCACAACCCTCCTGCCACGGAACGACCGTGGCCGCTGAGTCCGAAGGAGGTGGGTTCCACATGCGTCACTACGAGGTGATGGTCATCCTCGACCCCGACGTCGAGGAGCGCGCTGTCTCCCCGCTGATCGAGAACTTCCTGTCTGTCGTCCGTGACGGCGGCGGCAAGGTCGAGAAGGTCGACACCTGGGGCCGTCGTCGTCTCGCGTACGAGATCAAGAAGAAGCCCGAGGGCATCTACTCGGTCATCGACCTGCAGGCCGAGCCTGCGGTCGTCAAGGAGCTCGACCGCCAGATGAACCTGAACGAGTCGGTCCTCCGGACCAAGGTCCTCCGCCCCGAGACCCACTGAGCTTCCGCTCAGCGATCTCGGGTTCCGAGTAGCACCACCAGCAGCCAGCAGCAGCAAACCCGCCGAGAGGTTCCCCCATGGCAGGCGAGACCGTCATCACGGTCATCGGCAATCTTGTCGACGACCCCGAGCTGCGCTTCACCCCCTCCGGTGCGGCGGTCGCGAAGTTCCGCGTCGCGTCCACGCCCCGCACCTTCGACCGTCAGACCAACGAGTGGAAGGACGGCGAGAGCCTCTTCCTGACCTGCTCGGTCTGGCGCCAGGCGGCTGAGAACGTCGCCGAGTCGCTCCAGCGAGGCATGCGCGTCGTCGTGCAGGGCCGGCTGAAGCAGCGGTCCTACGAGGACCGTGAGGGAGTCAAGCGCACGGTCTTCGAGCTGGACGTCGAGGAAGTCGGCCCCAGCCTGCGCAACGCCACGGCCAAGGTCACCAAGACCACCGGCCGCGGTGGCCAGGGCGGCTACGGCGGCGGTGGCGGCGGCCAGCAGGGCGGCGGCTGGGGCGGCGGCCCCGGTGGCGGCCAGCAGGGCGGCGGCGCCCCTGCCGACGACCCCTGGGCGACCGGCGCTCCCGCCGGTGGCGGCCAGAGCGGCGGCTGGGGCGGTGGCTCCGGCGGCAGCGGCGGCAGCGGCGGCGGCTACTCGGACGAGCCCCCCTTCTGAGCCTCGCGGCTGAGGGTGGGCCGTACCCACACTTCTTGATCACACAGGAGAAACACCATGGCGAAGCCGCCTGTGCGCAAGCCGAAGAAGAAGGTCTGCGCTTTCTGCAAGGACAAGGTCACGTACGTGGACTACAAGGACACGAACATGCTGCGGAAGTTCATTTCCGACCGCGGCAAGATCCGTGCCCGCCGCGTGACCGGCAACTGCACGCAGCACCAGCGTGACGTCGCCACGGCCGTCAAGAACAGCCGTGAGATGGCGCTGCTGCCCTACACCTCCACCGCGCGATAAGGGAAGGGTGACCGACTCATGAAGATCATCCTCACCCACGAGGTCTCCGGCCTCGGTGCCGCGGGCGACGTCGTCGACGTCAAGGACGGTTACGCTCGCAACTACCTGATCCCGCGGAAGTTCGCTATCCGCTGGACCAAGGGTGGCGAGAAGGACGTCGAGCAGATCCGTCGTGCTCGCAAGATCCACGAGATCCAGACCATCGAGCAGGCCAACCAGGTCAAGGCCCAGCTCGAGGGCGTCAAGGTTCGCCTGGCCGTCCGCTCCGGCGACGCCGGCCGTCTCTTCGGTTCCGTCACGCCGGCCGACATCGCCTCGGCGATCAAGGCTGCCGGTGGCCCCGAGGTCGACAAGCGTCGCATCGAGCTCGGCTCGCCGATCAAGACGCTGGGCGCTCACGAGACGTCCGTGCGTCTGCACCCCGAGGTTGCCGCCAAGGTCAACGTCGAGGTCATCGCTGCGTAAGCGCTGCGCTCGCTGAAGCGAGGAGTGGGGCCGCACCCTTCGGGGTGCGGCCCCACTCACTTGTTCCGGGGAGGGTCGTGCGCGGCTGTGCAGAACCCCGGGGTGTTTCACGTGAAACATCGGCGCGAGGGCGCCGGCCTGTCGGGCGCTGTTTCACGTGAAACACCACTTGCTCAGCGCGTCGCGCCGGTGACGAGCCAGCGGCCCGAGCGGGTGCGCAGCCACAGGGTCAGCATGCGGACCGTCATCATGAAGGCCATGGCCGCCCAGAGCGCGGTGAGCCCGCCACCGAGGACGGGCACCAGAAGGGCCACGGGAGTGTAGGCCGCCAGGGTGAGGAGCATCGCCCAGGCGAGGTAGGGGCCGTCGCCCGCACCCATCAGGACGCCGTCCAGGACGAAGACCACCCCGCAGATCGGCTGGGAGAGAGCCACGACCAGCAGGGCGGGCAGGGCGGTGTCCTGCACGGTGGAGTCGCTGGTGAAGAGGGGGAGAAAGGCCGGCCGGGCCACCACGACCAGTACACCGAGCGCGAGGCCGACCGAGATGCCCCACTGCACCATGCGGCGGCAGACGTCGCGGGCTCCCTGGGAGTCGCCGGCGCCCAGACAGCGTCCGATGATGGCCTGCCCCGCGATGGCGATGGCGTCGAGCGCGAAGGCCAGCAGGCTCCAGAGGGAGAGGATGATCTGGTGGGCGGCGATGTCGGCGTCGCCGAGACGGGCTGCGACGGCCGTCGCGATCATCAGGATCGTCCGGAGCGAGAGGGTGCGGACGAGCAGGGGCGCCCCGGCGTGGGCGGAAGCCTTGATCCCGGCGGCGTCCGGGCGGAGTGAGGCGTCGTGTCGCCGGGCACCGCGGACGACGACCACGAGGTAGACGGCGGCCATGCCGCACTGGGCGATCACGGTGCCCCAGGCGGAACCGGCGATGCCGAGGCCGGCGCCGTAGACGAGGCCCACGTTGAGGACGCCGTTGGCGACGAAGCCCGCCACGGCGACGTAGAGCGGCGTCCTGGTGTCCTGCAGACCGCGCAGGACGCCGGTGGCGGCGAGGACGACGAGCATGGCGGGGATGCCGAGGGACGAGATCCGCAGGTAGGTGATCGCGTAGGGGGCGGCGGTCTCTGAGGCGCCGAAGAGTTCCACGAGAAACGGTGCGGTGGGCAGGACGACGGCGATGACGCCGGCGCCGAGCAGCAGGGCCAGCCAGATGCCGTCCATGCCCTGCCGGATGGCCGCCGGGAGGTCACCGGCGCCGACCCGCCGGGCCACGGCCGCCGTGGTGGCGTAGGCGAGGAAGACGAAGACGCTGACGGCGGTCGTGAGCAGGGCCGAGGCGACGCCGAGTCCGGCGAGCTGGGCCGTGCCGAGGTGGCCGACGATCGCACTGTCGGCCAGGACGAAGAGGGGCTCGGCGACCAGCGCGCCGAAGGCCGGGACGGCCAGCGAGACGATCTCCCGATCGTGTTGTCGCCGGGTGCCCCTGAGGGTCGCGGGAGCCTGTGTCATGAGCACCAATCTAATCTTCCACAGGTAAGAGATGCAAGGTAAGTGTGCCCCTTACTGATCGTGTGGCCGTGTGTGGTGTCGGGCACTGTTCGAGGTGATCTTGAGCCGACTGGGAAAGTTTTTCTTCTGCACAGCCGGTGGACGGGAAAGGTGCAGGTCAGACGGGCTTCTCGGGGTGCGGTGCGGGCTTGTTCACAGGCCTGTCCACCGTGTCGTGCACAGGTTTCGCGGAGTTCTCCACAGCATCGGGGCCGTCGTCCACATGGCCTGTGGATAACCAGATTGGCTGACGGTGCCCGGGGGCCTAACGTGGTCCGGCGCCCGCTCCCTCCGCCGACTGTGGAAACGTCACAAAACCGACTCGTGCGAACCGGAGTTGGGCCTCTTAGTTGTCAGAGCCGTCCCGTAGAAATGAGGGGCACGGCGAGGTCCGCTCGGCGGACGGGAGGAGGTGGCTCGGTGAGCATTTCCGAGCCCTTGGACGACCCGTGGGCCGACAGCGGGCCCAGCGATCGTCTGCCCTCCCGCCGGCGTGGGGACGGCGGCGGCCGCGGCCGTGAGGAGCAGCACGAGCGCGGCCGGGACAGCGGGTCCTGGGACGGTGGGGGCGCGTCCTTCGAGCGGGTTCCGCCCCAGGACCTCAATGCCGAACAGTCCGTTCTCGGCGGCATGCTGCTGTCCAAGGACGCCATCGCGGACGTCGTGGAGATCCTCAAGGGCCACGACTTCTACAAGCCGGCGCACGAGACGATCTACCAGGCGATCCTCGACGTCTACGCCAAGGGCGAGCCGGCCGATCCCATCACGATCGCCGCCGAGCTCACCAAGCGCGGTGAGATCAACAAGGTGGGCGGCGCGTCGTACCTGCACACCCTCGTCCAGACGGTGCCGACGGCGGCGAACGCCGAGTACTACGCGGAGATCGTCCATGAACGGGCCGTGCTGCGCCGCCTCGTGGAGGCGGGCACCCGCATCACGCAGATGGGATACGCGGCCGACGACGACGTCGACGAGATCGTCAACCGCGCGCAGGCCGAGATCTACGCGGTCACCGAGCAGCGCACCAGCGAGGACTACCTGCCGCTCGGCGACATCATGGAGGGCGCGCTCGACGAGATCGAGGCGATCGGTTCACGTACCGGCGAGATGACCGGTGTGCCCACGGGCTTCACCGACTTCGACTCGCTCACCAACGGCCTGCACCCGGGCCAGATGATCGTCATCGCGGCGCGTCCCGCGATGGGCAAGTCGACGCTCGCACTGGACTTCGCCCGGGCCGCGTCGATCAGGCACAACCTGCCGAGCGTCATCTTCTCCCTGGAGATGGGGCGCAACGAGATCGCGATGCGCCTGCTGTCCGCCGAGGCGCGGGTGGCCCTGCACCACATGCGTTCCGGAACGATGACCGACGAGGACTGGACGCGGCTGGCCCGCCGGATGCCGGACGTCTCCGCGGCCCCTCTCTACATCGACGACTCCCCGAACCTGTCGATGATGGAGATCCGCGCCAAGTGCCGTCGCCTCAAGCAGCGCAACGACCTCCGGCTGGTCGTCATCGACTATCTCCAGCTGATGCAGTCCGGCGGTTCCAAGCGCGCCGAGAGCCGTCAGCAGGAGGTCTCGGACATGTCCCGGAACCTCAAGCTTCTGGCCAAGGAGCTGGAGGTCCCGGTGATCGCGCTCTCCCAGCTGAACCGTGGCCCCGAGCAGCGCACCGACAAGAAGCCGATGGTCTCCGACCTGCGTGAGTCCGGCTCCATCGAGCAGGACGCCGACATGGTCATCCTGCTGCACCGCGAGGACGCCTACGAGAAGGAGTCGCCGCGCGCGGGCGAGGCGGACCTCATCGTCGCCAAGCACCGAAATGGCCCGACCGCGACCATCACGGTCGCCTTCCAGGGCCACTACTCGCGGTTCGTGGACATGGCGCAGACCTGATCGGGAGTGTCTGATCAACGGCGGATCTGATGATCGAGGAGACGCCAGAGATGACCGGCACCGTCGTTGAGCCTGAGCCCGCTGAGCGGCCGGTCCAGGCGCCGTCGGGTACGGCGACGGACGAGCAGTTGATCGCGATGCTGGCAGACCGTGCCCGTACGGACGGGTTGCACCTGACCGGCGGGGGCGGGCTGCTGCAGATGCTGACCAAGCGGGTGCTGGAGTCCGCTCCGAAGGGCGAGATCACCGATCACCCCGGCTACGAAAAGCACGATCCGGCCGGGAAGAACAACGGCAACAGCCGCGACGGCACCCGGGCGAAAACCGTGCTGACCGGTGTCGGCCCAGTCGAGGCCAGGGTGCCCCGGGCACCGCCGGCAGCTTCGAACCGCAGATCGTCGGGAAGCGGCAGCGCCGCCTGACCGGCGTCGACGGGATGGTGCTGTCGCTGTCCGCGAAGGGCCTCACTCACGGCGAGATCTCGGCTCGTCTCGCCGAGGTCTACGGCGCTGAGGTGTCCAAGCAGACCATCTCCACCATCACCGACACAGTGATGGACGGCATGGCCGAATGGCACAACCGGCCCCTCGACCGCGTCTGCCCGGTCCTGTTCGTGGACGCCGTCCACGTGAAGATCAGGGTTCTGTCGACGATCTTGTGATCCGGGCAGCTGAGTACATTGCTCCGCCTGTTTGCGATCATGCATCGCGTGCTCTGATGATGTGCTCCTGGAGCTGTGTCCGTACCTGTCCGCATTGCTGATCGAGGAGGTCGAGCGGCGGCCGGACCAGGTGGTGCTCAGAACGCGAGTGCGGGCGACGGCCGGCTCCTGTCGGTGCGGCCAGAGTTCGGCCCGGGTGCACGGTCGGTACGTACGCAGGCTGCGTGATGTCTTTGTGGGCGGGCTCGGTGTCGTGATCGAGTTATGCGTGCGCCGCTTCCGTTGCGAGAACCCTGCCTGCACGGCGGTGACGTTCGCCGAGCAGGTCTTGGGACTGACCACCCCGCACAGTCGGCATACCCCGCTGCTGCGCGAGGTGCTGACGCAGATCGGGTTGGCCGTGGCCGGCCGGGCAGGAGCCCGACTGGCGTCCGCGGTCGGCCTCACCATAGGTAGGGACGCGCTGTTGCGGCTGGTCAGGTCCCTGCCCGAGCCGGAGATCGGCAAGGTGGAGGTCCTCGGTGTCGACGACTTCGCCTTCCGCAAGGGCCGCCACTACGGCACGGTATTGATCGACATGGCCACCCACCGGCCGCTGCACCTCTACGACGGCCGTGACGGGGAGGACCTGGCTGCCTGGCTCCGCGATCACCCCGAGGTGAAGGTCATTTGCCGGGACCGGTCCAGCGGCTACGGGGAGGGTGCTCGGGTCGGGACGCCTCAGGCCGACCAGGTCGCGGATCGCTATCACCTGTGGGCCAACCTCGGCCAGGCGGTCGAGAAGACGGTCAACACCCATCGCTCCCGCCTGGCGGAACCGCCTCCAGCACGGGCCGGCAGCCACGACACTCCCGCGGTTGAGCCCGAGGTGGTGCAGCCGCCGAAGGAGCTGAAGATCGTGGCCCGGCTGCGTGAGCAGCACGCCGGTGACGGGGGCGAAGGTGCCAAGTACTGGCTGCGTGTGTTCACCGAGCTGAAGAACCGCGGCTGCGAGGACGTTGTCATGCTCGTCCGTGACATGGCCTGGAAGGCACCCCTGGACGCCTCCCAGATCGCCTTCGAAGGCCGCCTGACCCCGAGCGACAACTGACCACCCGACAACCACGAAGGACGTCCTCGCACGCCTCCATCTCGACGAACACCCCTCACTCCAGGCGATCGCCGGCATGACCGGCTTCTGCCGCGGATTGCTGACCGATCTCGCCCGCGCATACGACATCCCGATCGCGGGCTTCCAAGGCCGCCAGCCTCGCGTGACCCACTGAACGGTCCTGGCTCTTCGAGCAGTACGTCGTCCGCCGACGGACCCTGCCCGACCTGGCCCGCGAGCAAGGCATGAGCCGCTCGAACACGGCCCGCTGGGCCCGCGTCCATGACATCCCCCTCCGTCACAGCGGAGGCGGAAGTCACCATGCCGCCCTCCGAACAGCCGAACTCGCCGTCCATCCCTGCTGTTCTGCGCAACACCGTCACCAGTCCCTACGCATGGCAGAGGATGCGTCACTTCGCGGCCGCATCGTCCTTCCCGTCGATGCATGAGGCAGCGCGAGCCCTCAGCATCCATCGGTCAACGCTGGTGAACCGGATCAACCAGCTTGAGGGAGATCTCGGACAGCCCCTTCTGGAACGGGCTACGCGCGGCAGAGCCATGAAGCTGACCCGCTTCGGCAAACGGGTGATCGCCGCGATCAATAAGATCCCTGCCGAGGAAATGACAAGGCCATGAGGCATACGTCCTCGGCCGCGACGTGAGACAGGACGAGAAGCCCCAGGTCATAGCGCGACACTCGTGCCATGCACCGCGAACATGGCGAGATGGGCCCACACCCACATGATCCCCTCCGGTCCCGCGGCGGAGCCTCCCACGAAGCCGCCCTCCGGGCGGCAGACCGGGACGGCACGAGCAACGGGCTTATCGCGTGATGCCCTGATGAGCCCACCAACCGAGGAACTGTCAGACAGCCCGCGATCCCACGGACGCCCTTATTGATTGCACCCCGATTGCTATCCTAGGACTCCTAGGTTAAAGCTAGGATCTCAAGGATCTGAGGAGGGTGCATGGTGCGGGCCGGGCTGACAGCGGAGCGAGTGACGGTCGCAGGCGCAGAGCTGGCGGACGACGTTGGGCTCGACCAGGTGACCATGTCGCAGGTGGCGCGGCGGCTGGGCGTGAAGGACGCGAGCCTCTACACGCACGTCCGCAGCCTGAAGGATCTGCGCGGGCGGATCGCGCTGCTGGCGGCGGACGAAAAGAGCATCCTTATCGCGGAGGCGACTGCCGGGCGGGCGGGCAAGGACGCGCTGGTCGCCTTTGCGAATGCCTGGCGGCAGTACGCCCACCAGCATCCGGGCCGCTACATGGCAACGCAGACCCCGATCCAGATCGACCCCGAGCTGGCCGCAAAAGCGCCCGGACCACGGCGTGCGGTCGAGTTGACCTACGGCATGCTGCGCGGCTACGGACTGGCCGAGCCGGACCTGACCGACGCCGTCCGGTTGCTGCGCAGCACGTTCCACGGGTTCGTCGCCCTGGAAGCTGCGGGCGGCTTCGCGCACGAGCGTTCGCCGCAGCGGTCCTGGACCCGCGCGCTCGACGCCCTGCACACCCTCTTGGAGCACTGGCCCCCGTCCCGAGAAGGAGCCCCCTCATGACCGACCCGACCATCGGCAGCCTGCGTGTGAACGGCGCGACCTTGCACTACGAAGTCCGAGGAGAGGGCCCGCTCCTACTGTTGATCCCCGGAGGAACGGGCGGCGCGGCATCCTTCGACGGCATCGTCGACGACCTGGCCGCCGAATACACCGTCGCGACCTACGACCCGCGCGGTATGTCCCGCAGCACGCTGGACGAACCCGACGCCGAGCAGCAAGTGGCCGAGCACGCCGATGACGCGTTCCGGATGCTGGAACTGCTGTCGCCCGGTGAGCCCGCCCGAGTATTCGGCGTCAGCTCGGGCGCGATCACCGTCCTGCACCTGCTCACCGCCCACCCCGAATGCATCGCACGCGTTGTGGTGCACGAGCCGCCGGTGGTAGAGGTCCTGCCGGACGCGGCTGAACACCGCGCACTCATCGCACGCGTGCAGGACACGTTCCGCACCCGAGGGCTCATGCCGGCCATGGCCGTGTTCGCTGCGGGCCTGAAGAAGGACGGCGACACCACCGAGCCGAAGGCCGAGCTCAAGCTTCCGCCCCAAGCAGCGGCGCGGGCCGAGCAGACGATGGCCAACCTGCCGTACTTCGTCGGTCGCATCGTGCCCGGCCTCATGTCCTACACCCCGGATATCCGTCGGCTCGAGGGGCTGTCGGACCGGCTCGTGCTCACCGGCGGCCAGGAGTCACGCGGCGAGCTGCCCTACCGCTCGGCCGCCTTCCTGGCGGAGCGTCTCGGCATGGATCTCCGGCACTTCCCTGGCGGGCACACTGGCCTGACCACGCACCCCGCCGAGTTCGGCGAGCTCCTGCGGAAGGCCTTCCGAGCCTCGATCTGAAGCGCGCTCGCCATGGCCAACTCCGCCGAAGGCGGTCGAAGGAAATGACACGATCCTGAGACTCAACCCCTACGTCACTGTCTGAGACAACCGGAGGAACAGCAGGTCACAAAGTCGCCATAGGACAGCGAACCGGAGAACCTGCAAATTGCGCAGGGCAGCGCCCGCGCGTGAAGCCGCACGATGATGAATGCCCCCCTCGGCGCCGAGAGGGCCCTTGCCCGCCCGGCGTGAGTCGGGAACGTCCGGCCCTGGGAACATGGAACTCCATTCCGAGCACGCTGAGAGGCGATGCTCGCTTGCAGCAGGAGTTCCCACGTTGCCCCAGAAGCGCGAACACCCGTTTCCCGACGCCGCCGGGCTCGGCCTGCAACCGGACTGCGGCAGCTGCTTCGCGTTGTGCTGTGTCGCTTTGCCCTTCGCGGCATCGGCGGACTTCGCGCTCGACAAGGACGCCGGCCGGCCCTGCCCGAACCTGCGAGCGGACTTCGGCTGCGGCATCCATGCGCAGCTGCGGCAGCGGGGCTTTCCGGGCTGCACCGTCTTCGACTGCTTCGGCGCGGGACAGAAGGTCTCCCAGGTCACCTTCGGCGGACAGGACTGGCGGCAGGCTCCGCGCACCGCCCGGCAGATGTTCGACGTGTTCCCCGTCATGCGGCAGCTCCATGAGCTCCTCTGGTATTTGGCCGAAGCACTGACACTGCCGTTGGCCCGCCCGATCCACGGCGACCTGCGACGCGCGCTGGACAAGACCGAACGCCTCACTGGTGGCAGCGCCCAGGAGCTCCAGGAACTGGATGTGACAGCACACCGCAGAGACGTCAACGCTCTGCTGCTGCGCACGAGCGAACTCGTGCGGGCCAAGGTCGCGGGCCGCAAGAAGGACCGCAGGGGAGCCGATCTCGTCGGGGCCAACCTCGAAGGCGCCGATCTGCGGGGAGCCAACCTCCGCGGGGCCTGCCTCATAGCTGCCGACCTCAAGCGCGCCGATCTGAGATCGGCTGATGTGATCGGTGCCGACCTGCGCGACGCCGACCTGAGCGGCGCCGACCTCACCGGCAGCATCTTCCTCACCCAGTCCCAGCTCAACGCGGCCAAGGGCGACACCGTCACCAGACTGCCGCCAGCCCTTACCCGTCCCACGCACTGGTAGCCCTTACGGTGCAGGGCTGCACGACGACTGTCACGAGCCGGGGTGCTGCGGCGTGGGCGCGTGACGGACGGGACGGAGACTCAATGTCACCGCCGCACCCAGCCGTGCACCGGGAAATGCGCTCGACGCCGGCCGTCCGGCCGGATGGACTGGGGGCATGACGACCTCTCAGGAAGAACTGCTCCCCGCCACCCGCCGGGCGTTGCTGCACCGGCTCGCCGTGGCGCAGGCCGAAGGGCGTGCCCCCTCGATGGTCGCGGCGGTCGTGCGGGACGGCCGTGCCGTGTGGCACGGGGCCCGGACGTCGGTGGACGGGCAAGTACCGGACGAGGACGTGCAGTACCGGATCGGCTCGATCACCAAGACCTTCACCGCGGTTCTGGTGCTGCGGCTGCGCGACGCGGGCCTCCTCCACCTCGGCGACCGGCTGGAGAAGCACCTGCCGGGCACCGGGGCCGGCGAGGCCACCGTCGCCGAACTGCTGGCGCACACCAGTGGGCTGGCCGCCGAGTCTCCCGGGCCCTGGTGGGAGCGCAGCCCGGGCTCGCTGCGTCCCGAGCTGGCCGACGTACTCGGTGACCAACCCTTCCTGCATCCGGCCGGGCGCCGCTTCCACTACTCGAACCCCGGCTACACACTGCTGGGCGCGCTCGTCGAGAGGCTGCGCGGTGCTCCGTGGGAGGAGGTGCTGCGGCGCGAGGTGCTCGAACCGCTGGGCCTCGACCGGACGGCCGCACAGCCGTCGGCCCCGCACGCCGGTGGCTGGGCGGTGCACCCGTGGGCCGATGTCATGCTGCCGGAACCCGCTGAGGACCTCGGACGGATGGCGCCCGCCGGTCAGCTCTGGTCCACCACGAAGGACTTGGCGCGGTTCGCCGTGTTCCTCGCTCGGGGCGACGACCGCGTGCTGAGCGCGCAGACGGTACGGGAGATGCGGGCGCCCGCGGCGCCGGCCGAGGCCGCGGACGTCGCCGGCGGGGTGGCGTACGGGCTCGGACTGCAGATCCAGCACCGGGACGGCAGGCTGCTCGTGGGCCACTCCGGTTCGCTGCCGGGGTTCCTCGCGAACCTTACCCTCAGTGTGGCGGACGACGTCGCGGCAGTGGTGCTCGCCAACTGCACCTCCGGTCCCCTGCCGGCGACGGTGGGTGCGGACCTCGTCCGCATCGTCGCCGACGCCGAGCCGCGCATTCCCGAACCGTGGCGCCCGCTGCCCGAGGTCGACCCGGCGGTGCTGGAGTTGGCGGGCCAGTGGTACTGGGGGACGTACGCCTTCGTCCTGCGTCTGACGACGGGCGGCGGGGTGTCGCTGGAGCCGTTGTCCGGGAAGGGGCGCGGGGCGCGTTTCCGGGCCCTGGAGGACGGCACCTGGATCGGGCTGGAGGGCTACTACGCCGGAGAACTGCTGCGGCCGGTACGGCGGGCGGACGGGTCCGTGAGTCATCTGGACCTCGGATCGTTCGTGTTCACGCGTCAGCCGTACGACGAGACGGCGGAAGTGCCGGGCGGAGTGGACCCGGAGGGATGGCGGGGAATCGGATAGCCCCCGCGTTGCCCGGAGAAGTGGAGAAGGGCCGTGTTTCACGTGAAACACGGCCCTTCGTGGCAGAGGGCCGGGCGGATGGTTCGGTCGCTTCTCCGAGCGGGCCTCAGAGCTGAAGCTTGAATCCGACGTGGGACGCGGTGAAGCCGAGCCGTTCGTAGAAGCGGTGGGCGTCCACACGGGAGGTGTCGGAGGCCAGCTGAACCAACTGGCAGTCCTGACGGCGGGATTCCCCGATCGCCCACTCGATGAGCTGAGTACCCAGTCCGCTCCCGCGCTCGTCGGTATGGATGCGGACGCCCTCGATGATGGACCTGGTGGCGCCTCGGCGGGAGAACCCGGGATCGAGCGAGAGCTGAAGCGTGCCGACGACACGGCCCTCACGCACGGCGACGACGAGGTGTTGGTTGGGGTCGTCGGCGAGGCGCTCCAGCGCGGCCCGGTACGGGGCCAGATCGTCCGGTGACTCGCGCCGCGCGCCCAGCGGATCGTCGGCCAGCATGCCGACGATGGCGGGAAGGTCGTCCGGGACCGCCGCCCGTACGTCGAGATCGGCCGTGCCCGCACCCTATGCGGGCACGCTCACCGACTCCACCACCCGGACCAGGGGGGCCAGTTCGGGATTCTTGGCCGCCTCGTCGAGCGCCTCGCGCAGGGCGGCGTCATTGGTCGGCCGCGCCTCCTCCAGCAGTTTCAGGCCCGCCTCGGTGACGTTGGTGTAGATGCCCCGGCGGTCGGTGGGGCACAGATAGCGCTCCAGCAGCCCACGGTCCTCCAGCCGGGTGACCAGCCGTGTGGTGGCGCTCTGGCTGAGGACGACCGCGTCGGCGACCTGCTTCATCTGCAGATGCCCGCCCTCGCCGTCGTGCTGTCGGCTGAGCACGTCGAGCAGGGAGTACTCGCGCGCGCTCAGACCGTGCCCGGCCTGCAGGGCGCGCTCGATGTGTGCCTCGATCCTCCCGTGCAGCAGGGAGAGGGCGCACCAGCCCTGGGCGAGGGCGGTGAGCGCGGGGTCCGTCGCTGTCATCGGTCTTCCTCCGTCCCGGAGCGGCTCACTCCAGGATAGAGCAGCGGTGCAATAGACGACTGTTGCGCATAACCCGCGTCTGCAATTATTGTGAACGCACGCAACGTGCCTCTGCAATCGTCTGGGAAGGTGTATCCCCCATGCCTCTCGCGCTCCTGGCCCTCGCGATCGGGGCCTTCGGAATCGGCACGACCGAGTTCGTGATCATGGGCCTGCTGCCCGAGGTCGCGTCCGGCTTCGGTGTCTCCATCCCGACAGCCGGATTCCTGGTCACCGGCTACGCGCTCGGCGTCGTGTTCGGTGCCCCGCTGATGACCGTGCTCGGCACCAAGGTCTCCCGCAAGCGGATGCTGATGATGCTCATGGGCCTGTTCGTCGTCGGCAACCTGCTCTCCGCCCTCGCCCCCGCCTTCGGCGTGATGCTCGCCGGCCGGGTGGTCGCCTCCCTGGCCCACGGCGCCTTCTTCGGCATCGGCTCAGTGGTGGCCGCAGAACTCGTCGCACCGGACCGCAAGGCCGGAGCCATCGCGATGATGTTCACCGGTCTGACCGTCGCCAACGTCGTCGGGGTGCCGCTGGGCACGCTCGTCGGGCAGTCGCTGGGCTGGCGGATCACCTTCGCCCTCGTCGCCGCGCTCGGTGTGATCGGCCTGGCCGGCATCGCCAAGCTCGTCCCCGAGACGCCCAGGCCCGAGGGTGTCCACCTGCGGCACGAACTGGCCGCCTTCAAGAACGTCCAGGTGCTGCTCGCCATGGCGATGACGGTCCTCGGCTTCGGTGGCGTCTTCGCGGCCATCACCTACATCGCGCCGATGATGACCCACGTCGCCGGCTTCGCCGAGGGTTCCGTCACCTGGCTGCTGGTCCTCTTCGGTCTCGGCATGGTCGGCGGCAACCTCGTCGGCGGCAAGTTCGCCGACCGGGCCCTGATGCCGATGCTGTACGTCTCCCTGGGCGCCCTCGCGGTCGTGCTCGCGCTCTTCTCGCTCACGGCGCACGACAAGATCCTCTCGGCCGTCAGCATCGCGCTGATCGGTGCCCTGGGCTTCGCGACCGTCCCGCCGCTGCAGAAGCGCGTCCTCGACCAGGCGCACGGGGCGCCGACCCTGGCGTCCGCGGTGAACATCGGCGCCTTCAACCTGGGCAACGCCCTCTCCGCCTGGCTCGGCGGCCTCGTCATCGCGTCCGGCCTCGGCTACACGGCCCCCAACTGGGTTGGCGCCACCCTCGCCGCGGCCGCTCTGCTGCTCGCCGTCCTCTCGGCGGCGCTGGAGCGTCGCGACCGCACTCCGAGTGCCGTCGTCGCGGCCGGCGTCCCCACTCAGGACCGGACTGCCGTCCACCACTGAGGCGCCGGACGCGGCAGGACCGTACGCCCGGCCGTACGACCACCCCGTCCCAACGCCACCCACCGAGCCGGCGTCGCACGAGTTCAGGACCGTTCGCGCGCCGCCCGGCAGCACCCCTCACCCGCCCCACACGCAGGGAGAAACCGTCATGAGCACCACCACCGCTGTCGCGCCGCTGACCATCCAGGACGCCGAGGTGCTGGTCGCCTCGGCCCGCCGGCCCGCCGAGGCCGCCGGAGCGACGGTCAGCGTCACCGTGCTGGAAGCGGGCGGACACCTGCTTGCCTTCCGGCGCGACGACCGGGCGGTGCTGATCTCCGGAGAGACCAGCACTCGTAAGGCGCATACCGCCCTCCAGTTGAACGCACCGACCGCCGGCCTCGTCGACGCGGTCAAGCCCGACGGGCCGTTCCACTCCCTGCAGACCGCGCTCGACCGGCCGCTGCTGTTCATCGCGGGTGGTCTGCCGATCCACCGTGCCGGACGGCTGATCGGTGCGATCGAAGTGGGCGGCGGCGCACCGGAGCAGGACCACGGCTTCGCCACGGCCGACGTCGAGGCGCTCGTCTGACGGCCGGTTCCCTCAGCAGGACGCCGGTTCCCCAGGGAGGCGGCGTCCTGCACCCCTTCTCCGGGTTCAGCCCGCGGCCACCGTCAGCGGGGCGAAGCGCCGGGTCCAGTCGCCCGGGAGTTCGGCCACTCCGTACGTCATCACCGCGTTGAAGGCGACCGAAGCCAGGCCGCGCTCCTTGGCCCATGCCAGCAGTTCCTCGTGCCGGACGTCGATGTCGGTGCGCAGCGGGCGATCGGTGTGGGCGGCGAGCGAGGCGATCAGGGCCTTCGCCGTCTCCGTGTCCCGGGCGATCAGCGGTCCGACGACGTGCGTGTCCATGGTGGGCCAGGCGGCCGCGTAACCGGTGATCCGGCCGTCCTCCTCGGCGACCCGTACCTGGTCGGCGAAGGCGGGCAGGCGGGTGATGATGTGCGTGCGGTCGGCGCCGAACACCTCGGCGTCCACGCGCAGGATGGTGGGAAGGTCCTCGGCGGTGGCGGGACGAGTGGCCACCTTGGGCTCGGGGCCGCCCGGCACGAAAAAGCCGCGCAGCATCTCTGCGCGGCCGGTGACCTTGAAGCCGAGTTCCTCGTAGAGCGGGCGACCGTTCGGTGTCGCGTGCAGGGTCAGTGGCGTGGTGCCCGTCGACGACACCACATGCTGCATCAACCGGCGCCCGACGCCCTGGCGAGCGTGCCGCTCGGCGACCAGCACCATGCCCACGGCTGCGAGTTCCGGGCGCTCCTGCGGTCCGTACTCGGTGACCACGCAGGCGGCCACCAGCCCTCCCTGGGGGTCGTCGATGCCGTATCCCGTTCCGGCGGTGAGGAGGAAGCCCCACTTGTGCTCCTCGCGTGGCCACCCCCGGTCCTCGGACAGGTCGGCGCAGACCTTGAGGTCGCGACGGGTCAGGCGGCGGATCGGCAGAGCGGCGAGGGAAGGAGTAGGCACGCAGGTCAGGCTGTCCGAACGGTGCCCCTGGCGTCCACCTGTTTCGGCAGAGACGTACGCCCTTTTAGTCAACTCGTGCGGTTCCGCTGGACGCACGGACGGCTGCGGGATGTTTCACGTGAAACGTCGGCGAACGGCGAGCATCCATCAGTTTCCCCGGGGGATAGTCGGTGCGCCCGTCAAGTGACGTCACCTATCGCGTAGTTGGGAAAAATGCTCCATCTCCCGCTGGTCGCAATCGTGGTGGCGGCAGGGGGGACTTGTGTGCGGGGCGGGGGCCGGTAGGGTCGACTCCGGTTCCCGCATGGGAGGCGGAACGCCTTCCTGTGGGGCCGAGAACAGGGCAAAGCAGCCTAACGGGACGGAGAGATCGAAGACCCGCGTTGTCGGTTGAACGGCCGGGCGTCCACAGGAGTGGGACGCTGCGGCGAGATCACTGCGGCTAATGTCACACTCTCTTCCTACTTGTCCGTACGCAGTAGGAGCACGTGTTGACTAAGGCTGCGGTGGCCGTGACGCCGGAGGGGGACAGCAGCCGGCTGGTGAGGAAGCAGGCATCTTCCGATTGAGGAAGTGCGCAGACCGACCGAAAGATGTTCGAGGCGAGGCACACCATGGACGCTCCGACCACCACGTCGGCCGACAACGGCACTTCGGACGGCGGGGGCGGCTGGTTCACGCCGCGCAACAAGCCGGCGCCGAACCAGGGAACCGAGCGGGAGGCCGCAGACGGCCGCCGCCAGGCCGCAGACGGCCGCCGCCTGGCCAACATGCGCCCGGTGGGCCGGGGGAGGCCGGAGAACGACCCGGGTGCGCCGACGGACGAGCCCGTAGCGCACACCACCTCGCCGGACGCGGGGGCGCACGAACACCCTCAGGACGACGAGCCGCTCGCCCGGCCTTACGTCGCGGAGGCCTTCTCCCGGCAGAGAACGGCGGACCCGGCCGCCGACAGTGCTGCGGCGCCGCAGGGACGTGGCACGGGGGCGCCTCCGAGGGGGCGGGAGGTGCCGCACGGGACCCCCGCCCCGGGTCCGCTGTCCGGTTCCCGGCCCCCGGAGCCGTACGCACGAGCACACGACCCGGAGCCGTCCGGGCTGGCGCAGCCGCCCCTGGCAGCACCGTCGGGCGCCTTCTCCGCGCCGACCGCCCACGGAGGTGCCCCCGCCGTCACCGACGACGTCGCGGCCGGCCGCGAGCGAATAAGCCGGGCGGCCCAGCCCATGCCCACGCCGCCGCAGCCCCGCACCGCACCACTGCCCCCCGAGCAGCGCACGGCGGCTGCCCCCGCCGAGGCGCCGTACGCCCCTCAGCGCGTGCCCGCCCAGCGCCGCCAGGCCCCGGCGGCGGCCCCCACCGAGCCGTCCCTCTTCCCGGCCGGCGGCCACCCGCCCGTCCGCCAGACCGCCCCTGTCGGCCCATCGGCAGCCTCTGCCCCGCACGCCGGGGCGCCCACCGCCCAGGCCGCCCCGCACGCCGGGGCGCCCACCGCCCGGACCGCCCCCCCTGCCGGGCCGTCCGCCGCCCACACCACCCCCGCCAGCGAGCCCTCCGCCGCGCCGGCCTCCCAGGAAGGCACTCCCCCGGACGCCGTCCTCATCCAGCGCACCATGGCCACGGTCACCCCCGTCGCCGACAAGGTCACCTCGTACTTCTACGCCCTGCTCTTCGTACGCCACCCGGACCTGCGCCCGCTTTTCCCCGCCGCGATGGACGCGCAGCGGGACCGCCTGCTCAAGGCGCTCCTGACCGCCGCCGAGCACATCGACAACACCGACGTGCTCGTCCCGTTCCTGCAGAATCTGGGCCGCGGCCACCGCAAGTACGGCACCCGGCCCGAGCACTACCCGGCCGTCGGCGAGTGCCTGATCGGCTCGCTGAGCAGATACGCCGAGTCCGTCTGGGACGACGAGACGGAGGCGGCCTGGGTGCGGGCCTACACGACGATCTCCCAGGTGATGATCGATGCGGCGGCGGCGGACGAGTTGCGCTCCCCGGCCTGGTGGCACGCGGAGGTCGTCTCCCACGAACTGCGCACCCCGGACATCGCGGTCGTCACCGTCCGCCCGGACCAGCCGTACCCCTTCCTCGCGGGGCAGTACACGAGCGTCGAGACACCCTGGTGGCCGCGTATATGGCGGCACTACTCCTTCGCGTCGGCGCCCCGCTCCGACGGCCTGCTCAGCTTCCATGTGAAGGCGGTCCCGGCGGGCTGGGTCTCCAACGCCCTGGTGCACCGAGCCCGCCCGGGCGACGTCCTCCGCCTCGGCCCGCCCGCCGGTTCGATGACCGTGGACCACACCACCGACAGCGGGCTTCTGTGCCTGGGCGGCGGCACGGGCATCGCGCCGATCAAGGCCCTGATCGAGGACGTCGCCGAGCACGGCGAGCGGCGGCCGGTCGAGGTGTTCTACGGCGCCCGCACCGACCACGACCTGTACGACATCGACACCATGCTCAGGCTCCAGCAGGCCCACCCCTGGCTCTCGGTGCGGGCCATCATCGACCAGCAGGCGCACCTCCAGCTCCCCGACGCCATCAGGGAGTACGGCCCCTGGAACGAGTACGACGCCTATGTGTCGGGCCCGCCCGGCATGATCCGCAGCGGGGTCGACGTCCTGCGGAACGCCGGCATCCCGCACGAGCGCATACGGCACGACTCCCTGGAGGAACTCGTCGCCTCCGGGAGCTGAACGGCCGCCTCGGCGAGCTCGGCCCCGGCCGGGTCGGCAAAGGCCGGTGCTCAGCCGAGGTCGGGCGCGTGCATGGCCCGTACCCCTTCGATGTTGCCGTCGAGATAGTGCCGCAGCGACAGCGGTACGAGGTGCACGGAGGCGATCCCGACGCGGGTGAACGGCACGCGTACGATCTCGTACTCGCCCGCGGGCTCGTCGACCTCGGGGCCGTGGCGCAGGGACGGGTCCATGGACTCGAGCCGGCAGACGAAGAAGTGCTGCACCTTCACGCCGGTCGCGCCGCCGTCCTCGCCGATGTGCTCGACGGTGTCCACGAAGCACGGCACGACGTCGGTGATCTTGGCGCCCAGTTCTTCGTACACCTCGCGGTGGAGAGCGCGGACGACGGTGGGGTCGTCGGGTTCGACCCCGCCACCGGGGGTGACCCAGTAGGGATCGACACCGGGCTTGGTGCGCTTGATCAGGATCAGGTCGTCACCGTCCAGGAGAACGGCGCGGGCGGTGCGCTTGACCACGGGTCGGACGGTCATGGGAGAAATGTGGCCCGACAGGTTCCACGTGAAACATCGCGGATCGTGACGCTTCGGGCGGGGGAGCACGTCCTTGTATGCCCCTGTTCAGCACCACTCGGCCGCCGCCCGCAACAGCCGCTCGTGCGCCCGCGCGATGTGCGGCAGGGTCGGCGTCCCGGTGCGCACCACCAGGAAGTACGTCCGCAGCGGCGGGACCGCGGGTTCGTGCAGGGCGACCACCTCGCCGCGCTCCAGGGCAGGCGTGCACGGATAGCGGGGCAGTACCGCGAGCCCCGCGCCCGCCGCCGTGCAGGCCAGGACGGCACGCAGGTCCGGGACGACGACCGTGCCGGACGCGGCCGGGCGGGAGTCGAAGACGGAGGCCCAGGAGCGGGCGACGAAGGGCAGGGATTCGTGCACCTCGACGACGGGAACGCCGGCCAGAGCGGGGGCGCCCGTGTGGCGCAGCGTCTCGGCATCGATCTCCGCCGCCCGGCGCGGGGCGGCGGCCAGGACGTGCTCCTCGTCGCAGAGCGGAGTCGCGGTGAGCAGGGCGCCGCGCGGGCGGACCGTGCTGATGGCCAGATCATGATGACCGGCGGCCAGCCCTTCCAGGGTCTCCTCGGCGTTGCCGAACGAGGCGCGCAGGGCGTAGCCCCGGCCGTCCTCCCCGGTCAGCTCCACCAGCGCGGGCAGCGCCCGCTCGGCGGTGAACTCCAAGGGCCCGGCCAGATGCAACGTGCGCAGGGACGACTGCTCGTCGAGCCCGCTCCCGGTGATCTCCACCAGCGCGTCCAGGTGCGGAGCGGCCTTGTGCGCCAGTTCGTCGCCGATGGCCGTCGGCGTCACGCCCCGCGCCTGCCGCAGGAAGAGGGGACGGCCCAGCTGTCGTTCCAGGGTGCGGATCTGCGAGGTGACGGCCGGCTGGGAGAGTCCCAGCAGGGCGGCGGCGCGGGTGAACGAGCCGGCCCGGTGCACGGCCACGAACGTGCGCAGCAAGGTCAGGTCCATGGCGCCCCCCTTCCGCGCGCTGCCCCCGACCCCGAGACAGGGGCCAACTATAAATAAGTCGATAGGTCGCTGTCGTTACAGTGATTGGACACTGACAGAGAGTCATCTCGCCTTGGTCGCGCGGTTCTTGCGCGCGGAACCGGGGACGGTCCGAGCCACCAGGGGGGAGGCTCGGACCGTCCGTTGTGCGTAGCCGGATCCCCACCGGGCGTCCGGCCGGCGGTCACCGGGCCGACTCGTGCAGCGCGCGCAGCACATCCGCCACCAGGTCCTGCGGGTCCTCGGCACCGACCGAGAGCCGGATGAAGCCCTCCGGCACCGCGTCCCCTCCCCAGCGCCCGCGCCGCTCGGCGGTGGAGCGCACCCCGCCGAAGCTCGTCGCGTCGTCCACGAGCCGCAACGCGTCGAGGAAACGGTCCGCACGCGCGCGCGTGGGCAGCGTGAACGACACCACGCACCCGAAGCCGTGCATCTGCTGCGAGGCGGTCTTGTGCGACGGGTCGCTCAGCAGCCCGGGGTAGCGCACCCCGAGGTCCTCGTGCCAGGCGCGCAGCGCCTCGGCGACCGCCAGTGCGCCGGCGTTCTGCCGCTCGACGCGCAGCTGGAGCGTGGCGATCGACCGATGCGCGAGCCAGGCCTCCATGGGCCCCGGGATGGCCCCGACGATCTTGCGCCAGCGGCGTACGGCGGCCATGGCCTCGGTGTCGCGGCCGGCGACGTAGCCCAGGAGGATGTCACCGTGCCCGGTGAGCTGCTTGGTGCCGCTGGCGACGGAGAAGTCCGCGCCCAGCTCCAGGGGCCGCTGCCCGAGCGGTGTGGCGAGCGTGTTGTCGACGGCGACCAGGGCCCCGCGCGCGTGTGCCGCCGCGGCGAGCCGCCGGACGTCGCACACGTCCAGGCCCGGGTTCGACGGGGTCTCGATCCACAGCAGCTTCGCGCCGTCGAGCACGTCGAGCTGGGCGTCGCCGCCGGTCGGCGCGGTGCGTACCTCGATGCCGTACGCCTCCAGTTGCGCGCGCACCAGCGGCAGCACCTGGTAGCCGTCGCTGGGCAGCACGACCGCGTCCCCGGCGCGCAGCTGAGAGAAGAGCACCGACGAGATGGCGGCCATCCCGGAGGCGAACACGAGCGTCTCGACGCCGTCCCGGCCGGGCGCCTCCAGCTCGCCGATCGCCCGCTCCAGATGCGTCCAGGTCGGGTTCTCGTCCCGGCCGTAGGTGTACGGCCCGGTGGGCTCGCCCGGCAGGTGGAAGTGCGCGGCGAAGACCGGACCGGGCAGAGTCGGCTCGTGCTTCACCGGCTCGGGCAGCCCCGCCCGCACCGCGCGCGTGCCCTCGCCGACGCGCCTTCCGGCACCGGTACCGCCTGCGGCGCCCGCACTCGCACCGCCTGCGGCGCCACCGCCCGTACCGTCTGCTGCTTCACTCATGCCGCGCGTCCTTCCACGTGCTCGCTCACCACGGCGAGCAGTCCCGTGCTCGCTGCCTCCACCATCTCAAGGCACTCGACGAAACCGTCGCGGCCCCCGTAGTAGGGGTCGGGGACGTCGAGGTCGTTGCCCGCGGCGGGGTCGTACGACCGCAGCAGCCGCACCTTCGCCGCGTCCCGCTCGGTGGGCGCGAGGCGGCGCAGCGCCTCGAGGTGCCCGGCGTCGAGCGCGATGACGAGGTCGAGCCGGGAGAACCACGACGGCTGGAACTGACGTGCGATGTGCGCGCCGTCGTAGTCGTGCTCCTCCAGTACGGCCACGGTGCGCGGGTCGGCCGGCTCGCCCTCGTGCCAGCCGCCCGTGCCGGCGCTGTCGACCTCGACGAAACCGTCCAGCCCGGCCTCGGCCGCCCGCGCGCGGAAGACGGACTCGGCCATCGGGGAGCGGCAGATGTTGCCGGTGCAGACGAAACAGATGCGGTAGGTCATGGCGGTCACGAGGCTCAGTCCCCGTCGGGGAGGACGAGGTTGAGCGCCCAGGAGACGATCGAGATGATCAGGCCGCCCAGTACGGCCGTCCAGAAGCCCTCGACGTGGAAGCTCAGGTCGAGGGTGTCGGCGAGCCACGAGGTCAGCAGCAGCATCAGCGCGTTGACGATCAGGGTGAACAGACCCAGCGTGAGGATGAGCAGCGGCAGGCTCAGCAGTTGCACGATCGGCTTGACCAGGACGTTCACCAGACCGAAGATCAGTGCGACCAGGAGCAGCGTACCGACCTTCTTCCCGGTGCTGTCCCCGGTCAGGGTGATCTTGTCGAGCAGCCAGACGGCGACCGCCAGGGCGCCCGCGTTGGCGATCGTCTTGACTACGAAATTCATCATGTGTCTGATCGTGGCAGACGGGATCGGACACCGACACGGGCGCGAGGACGACGAGGCGATGAAGGCATTCCGGCTGGACGAACTGGAGGCGGAGCGCGCCGCCAACGAAGGTGCCTACCTGCAGTTCCTGCGCGAGCGGAACATGTCGGTCGGTCTGTACGCGCTCGACGCGGGCGAGCACGACCCGCAGAAGCCGCACAACCAGGACGAGGTCTACTTCGTCGTCAGCGGCCGTGCCGCGATCACGGTCGGCCTGGAGACCACCGAGGTGGCCCGGGGCAGCGTCGTGTACGTGCCGGCCGGCGTGGCCCACAAGTTCCACCACATCAGCGAGGACCTGCGGGTGCTCGTGGTGTTCTCTCCGCCGGAGAACTGACGTGCCGACTCGGGGTTCCCGGCTTCCGCTTCCCCGGATTCCCTAGGGGACCGGTCAGGGGAGGACAAGGGCTGCGAGGACCCCGGCGGGCACCGTGCCGGCCCTAGCATCGGGGCAGGACGTCACAGGACCCGGCGGAACCGGACGGCTCAGTGCAGCCGCGCGGCCGACGGGCGGAGAGAGAGGGGCGAGGACGATGCGAGAGATCTTCGCGGGTCTGCCGTGGTGGGTGAAGTGGGTCGCGGTGCCGGTCATCGCCCTGGTCGTGTTCGGCGGCGTGATAGCCAGCGTCGTGGGCTTCGTGATCGGGCTGCTGTTCAAGCTGCTGATCTTCGTGGCCCTGGTCGGCGGCCTCGTCTACGTCGTACGGAAGTTCACGACGAGTTCCTCGTCGCGCGGCGACTGGTGACCGCTGTGGGTGACGGGAACCGGTAACAGGAACCACCGGTTCCCTCGGGCGAGGGAAGTTTCCGGCCGGACGGCCTGCGAGCGGTGGCGGGGCCAATAGAGTCCGGAACTCGACGCGGGGGCGACCCCGCGAGCGGCGTACGCACCCGTACACCCCCTCCCGTGTTCACCCAGCACGGGCTGCCCCCCTCGCGCTTCGGGAGTGACCCTTGGCCACGGCAGACACCGCACCCGCGGACCACCACGCACCCCCCACGCCCCGGCACCACACCACCCTCATCGGATCCGTGCAGCGCGCCATGCGCCTGCTGGAGGCCGTCGCCGACCACGAGCACGGCGCCCCCGCCAAGCAACTGGCCCGGGAGACCGGTCTGGCGCTTCCCACGACCTACCACCTGCTGCGCACCCTGGTGCACGAAAGCTATCTGCGCCGGGAGAAAGGGCTGTTCTTCCTCGGCGAGGCGGCCGAGCGGCTGAGCAGCAGCGGAGCACAGCAGAAACGTCGCAGCACGGTCAACGAGGCTCTCGCCCGCTGGCGGGATTCGATCGGCGTGCCCGTCTACTACGCGATCTACCGCGAAGGCGAGATCGAGGTCATGTGCGTCTCCGACACCCCCGGCAATCCGGCGGTGGAGGAGTGGGCCGACTTCCGCGAGACCGGCCACGCGCACGCCATCGGCCAGTGTCTGCTGGCCCAGCTGGACGAGAGCACCCGCCGGGACCACCTCGACCGCTATCCCGTGCAGTCGATCACCCCGTACACCGTCCGTGACCATCGCTCCCTGATGCAACGGCTCGAACGGAAGAGCCGCATGGAACCGGTGACCGAGCGCCAGGAGTACGCGTTGGGGACGATCTGTGCGGCCATTCCCATCACTGTGGGTGATACCGCGGGGACGATGGCCATCTCGCTCCCCTGTCATCAGGTGGACCGACTGCTGCCCGCCGCCCGGCAGTTGCAGAGCGAGGTGGGCCGCGCTCTGGGATCACTGGCGCTCTCTATCAGTATCTGAAAACTCACTCCTTGTGATCTGGTGTGTACGTTCAGCAAGATGCACCAAGTGTCAGAGGTTCATTCCCGGCCAATCGAACGGCAAGTGACGGGGTAGGCGATGCGCGAGTCCGTACAGGCAGAGGTCATGATGAGCTTCCTCGTTTCCGAGGAGCTCTCCTTCCGCATCCCTGTGGAGCTGCGCTACGAGACGTGTGATCCGTATGCCGTGCGGCTGACCTTCCACCTGCCCGGGGATGCCCCGGTGACCTGGGCCTTCGGCCGGGAACTGCTGATCGACGGGGTCGGGCGGCCGTGCGGGGAGGGCGACGTGCGGGTCTCACCGGTGGAGCCCGAATCGCTCGGCGACGTCCTGATCCGGCTTCAGGTCGGCGGCGACCAGGCCCTGTTCCGCTCCTCCACGGCTCCACTGGTCGCCTTCCTCGACCGCACGGACAAGCTCGTGCCGTTGGGCCAGGAGGGTTCGCTCGCCGACTTCGACGCCCATCTGGACGAGGCGCTGGACCGGATCCTGGCGGAGGAGCAGAGCGCGGGCTGAGGCGTGCGGTGGGGAGGGTGGCGTAACGCTTCGCCTGGGGACGTTGGGGCCTGCGTGGCCGCCGGCTCCCCGTGCCTCCGTCTCGCCGGGGAGGCGCGGCGGGGTGGGGCGACAGGCGCGGGCCCCGGCGGTGACCGCGCGGCGGCCGGTGCCCGGGGCCGCGCCGGCGTACGGCAGGCCGACACGTCACCGGGCCTGGGCCTCGCCGCTCGCGACGTAGCCCTGGCCCCCTCGATCGGAGGCACCGCCGAGGAGCGGGCTGCCGGGCCCGGCGGTGCGGTCGCTCGTACGTGCGGTGGTCAGCGCTTGCGCCGCCGCCCCCGCCCCGTGCGGGCCGGTACGGACGCCTCCTCGCCGCCGGGGACCGCCGCCGCGGGCGCCTTGCCCGGGCGGTCGGCCGCCACCACCAGAGCCGCCAGCGCCGTGGTGACCGGCACCGAGGCCACCAGGCCGATCGAGCCGACCAGCGTGCGCACGATCTCCTCCGCGACCAGCTCGCTGTTGGCGACCGTCCCCACGCTGCTCTGTGCGATGGAGAAGAGCAGCAGCAGCGGCAGGGCGGCGCCCGCGTAGGCGAGGACCAGCGTGTTGACCACGGAGGCGATGTGGTCGCGGCCGATGCGGATGCCGGCCCGGTACAGCCCGCGCCGGCCCGTGCTCGGGTTGGCCTCGTGCAGCTCCCAGACCGCCGAGGTCTGCGTCACCGTGACGTCGTCGAGCACGCCGAGGGAGCCGATGATGACGCCGGCCAGCAGCAGACCGCTCATGTCGATCGACGGGTACAGGCCGTGGATCAGACCGGTGTTGTCGTCGGTGTTGCCGGTCAGCGCGGCCCAGCCGATGAAGAGTGAGCCGAGGACGCCGATCAGCAGCAGTGAGACCAGCGTGCCGAGCACGGCCACGGAGGTCCGCGCCGAGAGGCCATGACACAGGTACAGGGCGATCAGCATGATGGCGCTCGCCCCGACCACCGCTACGACCAGCGGGTTCGAGCCCTGAAGGATCGCGGGCAGGATGAAGAAGTTGAGCACCAGGAAGCTGATGGCCAGCGAGACGAGCGCCATGACGCCGCGCAGCCGTCCGACCGCCACGACGGCCAGTGCGAAGATGCCGGCGAGAAGGGCCATCGGGAGTCGGCGGTTCACGTCGGCCACCGAGTACTGGAGGTCCTCGGGGGCGGAGGGCTCGTAGGCGACCACGACCTTCTGGCCCTCGCTCAACTGCCGGGTCTGGTCCGGCTGCACGATCTCGGTGAACGTACGGCCCTTGTCTTCGCCGGTGTCGATCCGGATCGTCGCGCGCTTGCAGGATCCGTCTGCCTGCTGCTGGGCGGATGAGCCTTCGGCGGTGGAGGTGTCGCCGTTCGGTGTGGGCGCCGAGGGGTTGACCGAGTCGCAGGGCAACTCCTCGACCTTGGTGACCGTGGCCTGCTGCGTCTGCCGGTCGAACCCGACGCCGGTGCGCTCGTGCGGCGGGGCGCCACCGGGCCAGAGCACCGCGAGCCCGACCACGACGGCGACGGCGAAGGGGATGAGCACCGCCGCGATGACCTTGCGCAGGTGCATGGAGACGGGAGCCGCGGGGCCGTGGGCGTGACTGTGCGAGTGACCGTGACCGTGACCGTGTCCGCTGTTGCCGTGTCCTGGTCCGTCGCCGAAGCCGAAGCCGGAGCCGTGTCCGGGGTTGCCGTGTCCTGGTCCGTCGCCGGCACCCGGGCCGTGCCCGTGGCTGCCGCCCTGGCCGGGACCGAGCCCACGACCGTCGTCGGCCCCGTAGTGCCCGTGACCGCTCACCGGGCCGGTGCCCCGGCCCTGCCCCTGACCTTGCCCCTGCCCCGGCCCCTCGCCCGGTCCGAGACCATGCCTTGACGCGGCACCGTGGCCGGATCCCTGTCCTGACACGGCCCCCCGCCCTGACGCGGATCCCTGTCCTGATACGGCTCCCCGCCCTGACGAGGCCCCCTGCCCCGACCCGGCGCCGTGCCCTGACCCGCTGCCCTGGCCGAAGCCCCGCCCGGGCCCGCCCCCGGCGCCGGTTCCTCCGTGCTCGTGCCGGTCACCCGACCCGGAGCCGGGCACCTGACCGCCTTCGCCAGCGGGCCCCGGCCACTGGGGGCCCGTACCTCGATAGCCGACACCGGTTCCATATCCACCGCCGCCAGGCCCGCTCGCGGGACCGTGCCCGAAGCTTCCCGAGCCGGGAGCGTCGCCCCGCTCGCCCCGTCCTCTCCCCGGACCGGCTCCGGAAGCACCTTCCCCACCCCTGCTCGCGCCGCTTCCCGACCCCAGGGAGGAGCCGGTACCGCGCGGCGGTTCGTGCGGCGGGAACGGAGGCTGCTGATTCGTGGTCACCGACCGATCATCGCAAGAACGACCGGACCCCTCTGTTCACCGCGCCCGAACTGACGCTAGCGTGGGGGGCACCTTTGTACACGCGGGAGCTCGGAGCACCGGGCTGAGAGGGCGCTGACCTCCGTCTTCGTGATGTTTCACGTGGAACATGACTCGCTGCGAGTGATGTTTCCCATGAAACACCGGCAGACGGACACCGCTGCGTCGACCGCCGAACCTGTTACCGGGTAATGCCGGCGTAGGGAGATAGGTCTCATGGCCAATAAGGACGCACGCACGCCTGCCTCCACCCAGACGACCGACGACGCGAGCAACGGGGAGGCCGGGAAGTCCATCGGCTGGCACAAGGCGTACGTCGAGGGCTCACGCCCCGACCTGCGCGTGCCGGTCCGTCAGGTGCATCTCACCAACGGGCAGTCGGTCACCCTGTACGACACATCGGGCCCGTACACCGACCCGCTCGCCGATACCGACGTCCGTCGCGGCCTGCCGCCGTTGCGGGAGAACTGGATCACCGCCCGCGGTGACACGGAGGAGTACACGGGCCGTCCCGTCCGCCCCGAGGACGACGGAATCAAGCACACCTCGCCGCGTGGCGGGCTGCGCAACCTCGACGCGGTCTTCCCCGGCCGCCCCCGCCAGCCCCGTCGCAGCCGCGACGGCAAGGCGGTCACGCAGCTCGCCTACGCGCGCCGGGGCGAGATCACGCCCGAGATGGAGTACGTGGCCATCCGGGAGAACGTCTCGCCCGAGGTCGTCCGGGAGGAGATCGCGGCAGGCCGGGCCGTCCTGCCCGCCAACGTCAACCACCCGGAGATCGAGCCGATGATCATCGGCAAGCGGTTCCTGGTGAAGGTGAACGCCAACATCGGCAACTCGGCGGTGACGTCCTCCATCGAGGAGGAGGTCGAGAAGATGACGTGGGCGACCCGCTGGGGTGCCGACACGGTCATGGACCTCTCCACCGGCCGCAACATCCACACCACCCGCGAGTGGGTGCTGCGCAACTCCCCCGTCCCCATCGGCACGGTGCCGCTCTACCAGGCGTTGGAGAAGGTCGACGGCAAGGCCGAGGAACTGACCTGGGAGATCTACAAGGACACCGTCATCGAGCAGGCCGAGCAGGGTGTGGACTACATGACGGTCCACGCCGGCGTACGGCTGGCGTACGTTCCGCTGACGGCCAACCGCAAGACCGGGATCGTCTCGCGCGGCGGCTCGATCATGGCGGCGTGGTGCCTGGCGCACCACAAGGAGTCGTTCCTCTACGAGAACTTCGCGGAGCTCTGCGAGATCCTCGCCGCCTACGACGTCACGTACTCGCTCGGCGACGGCCTCAGGCCGGGGTCGATCGCGGACGCCAACGACGAGGCCCAGTTCGCCGAACTGCGCACGCTCGGGGAACTGAACCGGATCGCGAAGAGTTTCCACGTACAGACCATGATCGAGGGCCCGGGGCATGTCCCGATGCACAAGATCAAGGAGAACATCGACCTGCAGCAGGAGATCTGCGACGAGGCCCCGTTCTACACGCTCGGCCCGCTGACGACGGACGTGGCGCCGGCGTACGACCACATCACCTCGGGCATCGGTGCCGCGATGATCGCCTGGTGGGGCACGGCGATGCTCTGCTACGTCACGCCCAAGGAGCACCTGGGCCTGCCCAACCGGGACGACGTCAAGACCGGCGTCATCACCTACAAGATCGCCGCCCATGCGGCCGACCTGGCCAAGGGACACCCCGGTGCGCAGGAGTGGGACGACGCGCTGTCCGACGCCCGCTTCGAGTTCCGGTGGGAGGACCAGTTCAACCTCGCCCTTGACCCGGACACGGCCCGCGAGTTCCACGACGAGACCCTTCCGGCCGAGCCCGCCAAGACGGCGCACTTCTGCTCGATGTGCGGGCCGAAGTTCTGCTCGATGAAGATCTCCCAGGACATCCGCCGCGAACACGGCGGATCCCAGGCGGAGATCGAGCAGGGCATGGCCCAGAAGTCGAAGGAGTTCGCGGCGGCCGGCAACCGGGTGTACCTGCCGCTCGCCGAATGATCCGCTCTGCCGCTCGCTGACCGATCCGTTCTCCGACCGATCAGTTCTCCGACCGATCAGTTCGCTGGCTGATCAGTTCGCCGGCTGATCCGATCAACCAAGGGCCGTACGTCAGGGCTCATACGCCCGGTGATCGCTTCGCCCAGTGGCACCCACGGCTGATGGTCGTGGGTGCCACTGCTGTTTTCGGCCGTGTCGCTGCGCATCCGCGGGAGTCACCGCCGGCGCCGGAGGCTCGCACAGATTCCGGATACTGCCGACCGGTGATCCATTCGCTGAGCCGACGCGCGCATTCGTCGAGCCGGTGCGTCATCAGGTGGACGGTGGCGGAATCCAGTGCACCCCTTCCGTTTTTCTTGATCAATGCGCGCGCCGCGACAAAGAGGCAGTCGTCACTCCTCCCGGAAGCGCAAGCCTACTTTCGGCAGACGTCAACTTCCTTACATATTGGGCGGCTTGGCACTACCCTGGGGCTATGTCCGATGCGCCTCCTCTGGCTCTGATGTTGACTGCGCTCACCGTGGAGTATCAGGCGGTTCGGTCACATATCACCGACGTCGAAACACTCGTGCATCGGCACGGCACCATCGTCGAACAAGGCCTGCTTCCGGGTACCTCGTGGCGCGTCGCTCTCGTGGAAGCAGGTGAGGGATCACTGGGTGCCGCGGCCCTCACCACCCGCATGGTGGAGTGGCTCGCACCTCAGGCGGCCTTTTTCGTCGGAGTGGCGGGGGGACTGAAACCCGACATCGACGTCGGGGACGTTGTGGTGGGTACGAAGGTGTATGCCATCCACGGCGGCAAGCAGACGCCTACGGGATTTCTCGTGCGGCCCGAGGCTTGGCGGGCCTCGTACCGTTTGGAGCAGGCGGCCCGCGCCGCGCTGCGCGGCCGTACCGGCGTGCATTTCAAACCCATCGCCTCCGGGGACGTGGTACTCGCCGACGAGGCCTCGGACCTGGCCGCGCATCTGCGGGCCCATTACAACGACGCGGTGGCTCTCGACCTCGAGGACGCCGGGATCTCCCTCGCCGGCCACCTTTCCGGCGGGATGGACGTCCTCACCATCCGCGGTATCAGCGACACAGCGGATGCGGGAAAGGCGGCGGCCGAAGCAGGCGGCTCCCAGCAGCTCGCGGCCGAGAACGCGGCGGCCGCCGCGATGGACGTCCTGGCCGTGGTCGCGGCGGGACAGCGCGCGGCAGGCCCGAAGACGCCTGCCGCCGACCAGGGAACCTTGGCGTCCGCCCTGGTGGCGGGGCTCGCTTGGGACCGGCCCGACGGACGGGTCTCGGAGACCGAGCACACGGTGTTGAGGGCCCTGGCGAAGAAGGCGGCCGGCACCTACGACGGACGTCTGGACATGGCGGCGGTCGTCGACACGGCGACGGCAGCCACCGCGTCCCTGTCCGCCGAATCCGTGATGGGAGTGCTGCACTCCCTGATCAACCGCAACTGCCTGAAGCAGAGCCCCAGCGGCCGACTGGAAGTGACCTCAGTAGGACTTCAATCCATTGCTAGGGGAAGGACCGGACGTTGACGCGTCGCCAGTTCAGCATTTCCAATGTCTCTCATCTGGCAGGAGAGGGAATCCTCGACATTCCCAGTCTGTCGGTCCTTCGGTACAAGAACCCCGCTGCCCTGCTCGCGGAATTCAAGGACACCTGGGGGGTCGAGGCGCGCGCGGTCGCCCTGCCCGTGGCGGAGGCGGACGGCCTGCTGTACGACGTCGGTGGCCTGCGGGGCGTTCCCCTGTCGAGTCACGCACAACCGTCCCAGTCCCTCAAGGGGTTCGAGGACGTGGTGAAGGCGTTCCTCTCGGCCGGGGTGCACATCATGCTGACCCTCTGCCCGAACATGGGTTACATACCGGGTGAAGGACTTCAGCTGGCCGACATCACCGGCATCACGTCCGCCCAGCTGTGCATCGCGAACCCGCGGTCCGTCGAAGTGCTCGGTGCCATTCTCGGCACCGGTATCGACATCGTCCGGGACGTGACGGCCCGGTCGTCCGGCGTCAGGCTCCAGGGTGTGGCCGTGGACGTCACGGACCTGTGGGGCATGGGCGGCGAGCTGGGACGGGTCAGGGCGACATGCTTCTGCACCACGTGCACCCAGCATTTCTCCGACACGGCACCCGACCTGCTCAAACGGTTCAAGACGTTCCCCAACCCCTGGAGCCTGCTGCTGCGCCCCACGGGATCGGGAATCGACTTCGTGAGTGAGGTGCCCGTAGGTATCAGTCCGGAGGAGATCGTAGGGATCGCGCGCCAGCGGAACTACATCGAGCAGTTCCCGAAGGCGGAGCAGAGCGAATTGCTCGAGTATGCCAATCTCCTCCTGCGGTACATGCGGAGCAGGCATTCCCTCACGGTCGGGGCGATCGGCGCCCTCTTCGACTACGCCTGCAACGGCCTGGACGAGAAGCTGACCCGGATCGTGGTGATGGAGGGCGAGACGTACGGCTGGACCTCGGGCATCTGGCTGGAGGAACTCGACAACGCCTTCCGGGACGACGGGACCAGCGGCTACGACGAGGTGTGGCTGAACGTGACCCCCAGCTTCCTGCCGCAACGCGTCCCGTACCGCGCCTACATGTGGCGGCGGAGCCGGTACTTCATCAACAGCTTCTTCGAACTGGCCGGCAGTCTCGCGCACGCGTCGACGCGCGTCCACACGGGGCTGAGCAGGATGACCATCGAGGAGTGCCGCCGTATGGTCGCCGAGCAGTGGCAGCAGGCGTACGGAAGTGCTCTCAGCTCTCAGGCCGCACTCGTCGGACTGCCGGAACGGTCGGCCGCGGAAGGGTCGCAGCAGAACGTCCGGCGCGGTTTCGTGGGCGTCGGTCTGGACCGCGACTTCGGTGACCGTTTCAGCGACCAGCTCGTGATCCTGCCCAGCCGGGCGGACAGCCACGCCCGGGCGAGCTCCAACGACGTCGGCCTCGACATCCAGACGATCCTCAAGCGGATGCAGGACGGCGGGTAGGACGAGGGCGGCCGCCGCGGTGGAACGGCCGCTCGCCGACTGAGCCGGGACGGACCGACGGGGTGTGCGCGGGCGCGTCACCCCGTCGGCGTCCGGGGCGGACCGGACGGACGGCGCCGCCGGTCGGAACTCCGGCTTGCGCTCCCGTGGGGGCGCAAGCCGCAGGTCATTCCGGCTTGTGGTCCGGGCCTCCGAAGTCCGGACTGGTCCAGTCCGGACTCGTGTAGCTCGGGCGGGCGCCCGACGGGCCGTCGCCGGGGCTGGTGAAGCCCGGACGGTCGTAGCCCAGGTGCGGCATGCGGCTGGCCGGTAGCGTCGGCACCGGACGGTGCAGTGCGGCAGCGCTGGGGGTGGTGAGTGCCTCGCGGAAGAACGGCAGGATGCCGTTCTCCAGCAGGGCGTGCCGCCAGGCCTCCCTTGCCCTGGCCAGCTCGTCGCTGAGTTCGCCGTACGGTCCGGATTCGCGCGAGGGCCGGTTGCGCAGCGCGGTGAGCAGCAGCCCGACGGCGGCGAGCAGGATCGCGACCGCGGTGATGGCGCCGAACACCCATCCGGTGGAGACCATGGTCCGGGCGACGCCCGGCTCGGGGTCGAGCATCTTCAGGGTGTAGCCGACGAGCAGGAAGATCGCCGCGGCCGTGCCGGCCAGGACGGGTGCCAGGACCGCGACGACGGCGACGGCGCCCGCCCCGACGGCCTCGGTGGCGGTCTCCCCCATGGTGGTGGCGAGCCCCACGGCGCCCGTGCCCGGCTCGGTGGAGCCGGACTCGCGGGCGGACGACGGGGTGGACGGCGCCGGGCGGCGCAGTTCCTCGCGGACCGTCACGTAGTGCTGGTACTCGGTCGCCGCGGCCGCCGTGATGAGTGCGGTGGCGTTGAGCGCCATGGTGCGCAGCTGTTCGGGGCTGAGCCGCTGTCCCACAGCGGCCATTTCCGGTCGGTGGTGTGCGGAGCGCAGCGCCTCGTCGAGGAGCCGCTCGTAATCCTGGCGGTCCTCGCTCAGCAGGTGCTGCGGAACGCTGTTCATGTGCATCCCCCGATGCTCCGTAGGGCTTGGGCTCGCACGCTGACGAGCCGTCGGGCAGAAACGGAGGGGAGCCTGCTACGGATAAGGCGATGGTAGAGCGGCGACGGTGCGCCGTGACAGGGGATTTACAGAAATTGGGCCCTGGCCTGCGCCGTCGTACCCCGGTCCGGCGTCCGGGTACGCATGCCCGGGGAACGCTCAGGTGTCCAGCGGCAGTTGCTGGACCAGCAGCTTCCCGGCCATGGTCACCCCGCCGTCCATGGCGATGGCCAGGCCGTCGGCGTAGATGTGCGGTCCCTCGACCACCGGACCGGCGCTGTCCTCGCCGTCCTCGGAGCCCACCTCGCCCAGCAGGTAGGGAATGGGGCTGTGGCCGTGGACGATGCGGGTGCCGCCGTACGTGTCGAGCAGTGAGCGCACGGCGTCGGCGCCGCCCTCGTCGCGGAAGGAGAAGCGCTTGGTGAACTTGCGGAACAGGTCCCAGACCTCGTCCGCGTCGTTCCGGGTGAGGGCCTCGCGGACGCTGTCGTTGACGGCCTCGATGGAGTCGCCGTAGTCGAGGTACGCGGTGGTGTCCGAGTGGACGAGCAGATGACCGTCGGTCTCGGTGAGCGCGTCGAGGCGGGCCATCCACTGAAGGTGGTGGTCCTGGAGCCGGTCCATGTCGGTCTTCTGGCCGCCGTTGAGCAGCCAGGCGGCCTGGAAGGTGGCGGTGCCCGCGCCGGAGTTGACAGGCGTGTCGCCGAACCGCTTCGCGCCGATGAGCAGCAGTTCGTGGTTGCCCATCAACGCCTTGCAGTAGCCGCCGGCCGCGGCGGCCTCGGCGGACAGCCGCATCACGAGGTCGATGACGCCGATGCCGTCCGGACCGCGGTCGGTGAAGTCGCCCAGGAACCACAGCCGGGCGGTTCCCGCGCACCACTGGCCGGCGGCGTCGATGAGGCCCTTGTCCCGCAGGGCGGCGACCAGCTCGTCGAGGTAGCCGTGCACGTCGCCCACGACGTACAGCGGACCGGGGCCGGTGCCGGCCTGCTGCTGCGCGGCCGGCACGGCCGCCGGGTCGACGGTCACCTGAACCGTGTCACCCCGGTTGATGACGGGCAGGTCGCGCTCCGTGGGCGTGTACTCCTGCGGGTAGTCCACCGGCTCGGCGACGGGGCTCGCGACCTCGCCGGGGTGCGCGCCGCGGACGAACGGACCGGTCTCGTGGACGTAAGCGGGCACCCGGAAGTCGCGCAGCGTCGCCGTCCGCTCCACCTCGGGTCCCTGACCGGCCCCCTGAGTCATCGACCCCTCCACCATCGCGCCGCATCTGCACCGCATCGGACTGCCTGGTCGCAGCGGCCCGCGGTGTCGTGCGCCCATCATAGGAATGCGGATCGCGCCGTGTGATGACCCAGGGGTGGTGAATCGGAGCAGGACGTCGCCGCACCGCGGCTTTCGCCCCGATTGGGCTCAGCTTGCACCGGCCCGGTGGTGCGCCCTGCGTCACCCCGCCGGAGTGACGCGCCGCCGGCACGGGACTCGTCACGTCCCTCCGCGGCACCGGCGACGCCCTTCCCCCTGAACCGCCCGACCTGCCCCGACTCGTCCGCCTTCGCCTGACTCGTCCGCCCCGCCGGATGGGCCCTGGGGGCGGCGGGAATCGCCGGGGGTGCCTCGCCCGCTAGCCCTTGTCGGGCGTCCGCGGCGGGCTGACCGTGGTGCGCGGGGAGCGCCGCTGCGAGGAGGTGCGCACGATCAGCTCGGTCGGTATGACCTGCTCGACCGGGTGGTCCGCCTCGACGCCCTCGATGGCGTCGATGAGCAGCTGGATCACGGCCGTGCCGATCCGGCGCGGCTTCAGGGAGAGCGTGGTGATGGGCGGCTCGGTGTTGGCGTACACGGTGGACTCGCTGCAGCAGACCAGCAGCAGGTCGTCCGGTACGCGCAGTCCGTAGCGGCGGGCGGCGGCGAGCAGGTCGGTGCCGTTCGGGTCGAACAGGCCGTAGACCGCGTCCGGCCGGTCGGGCCGGGCGAGCAGCCGGTCGGCGGCGACGGCGCCCGCGCAGGGGTCGTGTGCCGGGTAGGCCTCGTAGACCGGATTCTGGCCGACCCGTTCGCACCAGCGCAGGTACGCCGTGGTGGACAGGTGGGTGTAGGTGTCGGTCGTGGTCCCGGTGAGCAGGCCGATCCGGCGGGCGCCGGCCTCGGCGAGGTGGTCGAGGATGCCGAGCACGGCGGCCTCGTGGTCGTTGTCGACCCAGGCCGTGACCGGGAGCGCACCGGCCGGGCGCCCGTCGGAGACGACCGGTAAACCCTGTCTGACCAGCTCGCTGACGACCGGGTCGTGGTCGGAGGGGTCGATGACCACGGTGCCGTCGAGCGCGACGTTCGACCACACGTCGTGGCGGGAGGTCGCGGGCAGGATGACGAGCGCGTAGCCACGGGCCAGCGCGGCCGAGGTGGCGGCCCGGGCCATCTCGGCGAAATACGCGAACTCCGTGAAGGTGAAAGGTTCATCCCCGTACGTCGTCACGGTCAGGCCGATCAGTCCGGACTTGCCGGTACGGAGGGTCCTGGCGGCCGCCGAGGGGCGGTAGCCCAGCCGGTCGGCGACTTCACGGACGTGGCGTCGGGTGGCGTCCGGGAGCCGGCCCTTGCCGTTGAGGGCGTCGGAGACGGTCGTGATGGAGACCCCGGCGGCGGCGGCCACGTCTCTGATGCCCGCCCGGCCCGGCCGATTGCCTCGACGAGAGGTTTCCGCGCGGCTCACCTGGTGCTTCCCTGCTGCTGTCATGGCGAGCCGATAGTAGGGCTCACGCAGTGGGGTAGTGCGGACGCATATGCACCCGTTGACAGGCACGTTTCTGCAAGGTGATGAGCGGGCAATTGCCTGAGAAAACAAGGGAGTTGCGCCGAGTCACCGCAGTACGTGACGTGTCGGCGCGTACCGGCCTGCCTAGACCTCGATGTTTCGAAGAGGTCTCAACTCACCTGACCGGAGGATGCGCGCTACGGCGCGAGCCACCGGCGCGTAGATATATGTGAGGCGCGCCCCTCACATCGTCCGCCTTCGTGCGCTGATGCCCATGATGCCGGTGGGACTCATGGGGTCCGTCCCCGGTTCATCCCCAGGACGTCCCCGGCCTGCTCCCAGTCCCTCCTCACCCGTACGCAGCCGCGCCGAATCCTCATAAGGTGAGAAGCATGGGAAGCCGGCGGCGGTCAGGGGCCGCCGGTGGTCGCGAGGAGGACTGCGGTGAGCCAGACGAGCCCCAAGCTGCGCGAGGAGCTGGAGGGGATCCCCACCTACAAGCCGGGCCGGCCGGCCGCGGCCGACGGACCGGTGGCGTACAAGCTGTCCTCCAACGAGAACCCCTATCCGCCGCTGCCGGGCGTGCTGGAGAGCGTGACGGCCGCCGCCGCGTCCTTCAACCGCTACCCGGACATGTACTGCACCGACCTGGTGAACGAGCTGTCCGACCGTTTCGGGGTTCCCGCGTCCCACCTGGCCACCGGCACCGGCTCGGTGGGCGTGGCCCAGCAGCTGGTGCAGTCGACCAGCGGGCCCGGCGACGAGGTGATCTACGCCTGGCGGTCGTTCGAGGCGTACCCGATCATCACCCGGATCAGCGGTGCCACGTCCGTGCAGGTGCCGCTGACGCCGGGGGCCGTGCACGACCTGGACGCCATGGCGGAGGCGATCACGGACCGGACGCGGCTGATCTTCGTCTGCAACCCCAACAACCCCACCGGCACGGTGGTCCGCCGGGCTGAGCTGGAGCGCTTCCTGGACCGGGTGCCGGGGGACGTGCTGGTCGTGCTCGACGAGGCCTACCGCGAGTTCATCCGCGACCCCGAGGTGCCGGACGGCTGCGCGATCTACCGGGAGCGGCCCAACGTCTGCGTCCTGCGGACGTTCTCCAAGGCGTACGGACTGGCCGGGCTGCGCGTCGGGTTCGCCATCGCGCACGAGCCGGTGGCGGCCGCGCTGCGCAAGACGGCGGTGCCGTTCGGGGTGAGCCGGCTGGCGCAGGACGCGGCGATCGCCTCGCTGCGGGCGGAGGACGAGCTGCTCGGCCGGGTCGGCTCGCTGGTGTGCGAGCGCATCCGTGTGGTCGACGGGCTGCGCGACCAGGGCTGGACGGTTCCGGAGACCCAGGCCAACTTCGTGTGGCTGCCGCTGGGCGAGCGCACGGGCGCGTTCGCGGCCGCGTGTGAGCAGGCGGGTGTGGTCGTCCGGCCGTTCCCGGGGGAGGGTGTGCGCGTGACGGTCGGCGAGGCCGAGGGGAACGACATCTTCCTGAAGGCGGCGGAAGGGTTCCGCAGGGAACTCTGACAAAACCGCGAAGAAGCTTCCAGGCAGCTTGGGGGAGCGCTGGGGAGCGTCGAGAAGCTCTGAGGGGGCGCTGGGGAACTTCGGGGAAGTTCTGAGGGAGCGCCGGGCAGCTTCGACGAGGCTGTGAGGGAGCGCGTGCGGCTTCGGCAGGGCTTCGGGCCTGTGCGCTGCGACGGGCCCGAGGTCTCGCTGCCCCACGCTCAGGCGTCCACGACCTCCACCCGGATCGCGGTCACCGTCGTGGACCGCCGCCAGGAGACGGGGATCGCCGTCGATGCGGCGGAGGCCGTCGCGCGGGCTCACGGCTCACGGGTTCACGGGTTCACGGGGCCCACAGGCCGGCTGGCGAGGCGGCACTCGTCGGCCCGGAAGATGGGCGTGGGCCCCTGAGGGAGGGCGAGGGCGTCGTCTCGGTCCACGACGCCAACAACCGTTGAAGTCGCCGTCGAGGGGTTGACGCGGACTGAGGGGACCCCCCCTGCACGGTTCGCGCACCTGTGCGTCATAATGGCTTGTGAATGTGAACGCGTTCACAAGCGCAGCCCGGTTGCCTTCGAAGTGAAGGGCAAAAGGGGCAAGTTGCCGCAGTGTCCACGGCGATGTAAGGAGAGGCGACGTGGAATTGGCTTTGGCGCCGGAAACCCTGGCGCGATGGCAGTTCGGCATCACCACCGTCTACCACTTCCTGTTCGTTCCCCTGACGATCTCGCTCGCCGCCCTCACGGCCGGCCTGCAGACCGCGTGGGTGCGCACCGAGAAGGAGAAGTACCTCAGGGCGACCAAGTTCTGGGGCAAGCTCTTCCTGATCAACATCGCCATGGGCGTCGTCACCGGCATCGTGCAGGAGTTCCAGTTCGGTATGAACTGGTCCGACTACTCGCGCTTCGTCGGTGACGTCTTCGGCGCGCCCCTCGCCTTCGAGGCACTGATCGCCTTCTTCTTCGAGTCGACCTTCATCGGCTTGTGGATCTTCGGCTGGGACAAGCTGCCCAAGAGGATCCACCTGGCCTGCATATGGATGGTGTCGATCGGCACCCTGCTGTCGGCGTACTTCATCCTCGCGGCGAACTCGTGGATGCAGCACCCGGTCGGCTACCGGATCAACGAGGAGAAGGGCCGGGCCGAGCTCACCGACTTCTGGGCCGTGCTGACCCAGAACACCACCCTGAACCAGGTCTTCCACAGCTTCTCGGCGGCCTTCCTGACGGGCGGCGCCTTCATGGTGGGCATCGCCGCCTTCCACCTGCTGCGCAAGAAGCACATCCCGGTGATGCGGACGTCCCTGCGGCTCGGCCTGGTCACCGTGGCCGTCGGCGGCCTGCTCACCGCGGTCAGCGGCGACACCCTCGGCAAGGTCATGTACGAGCAGCAGCCCATGAAGATGGCCGCCGCCGAGGCACTGTGGGACGGCGAGGAACCGGCGCCGTTCTCGGTGTTCGCCTACGGGGACGTCGACGAGGGGCACAACAAGGTGGCCCTGGAGATCCCCGGCCTGCTCTCCTTCCTGGCCCACAGCGACTTCGAGTCGTACGTGCCGGGCATCAACGACACCAACGAGGCCCTGCAGGAGCAGTTCGGCCCCGGTGACTACAAGCCCATCGTGCCCGTGGCCTACTGGGGCTTCCGCTGGATGATCGGCTTCGGCATGGCGTCGTTCTCCATCGGCCTGCTGGGGCTGTGGCTCACCCGGAAGAAGTTCCTGCTGCCGGCCGCGTCGCGCACCGGGGAGGACGAGGTCCCGCATCTGGTGCTGCTGAGGAAGCCGCTGCGGCCACGGCTCACCCGCCTGTACTGGCTGGTGGCGGTCTGGACGATGGCCTTCCCGCTGATCGCCAACTCCTGGGGCTGGATCTTCACCGAGATGGGCCGCCAGCCGTGGGTCGTCTACGGCCTGTTCCAGACCCGCGACGCGGTCTCCCCCGGGGTCTCCCAGACCGAGGTCCTCATCTCGATGATCGCCTTCACGACGCTCTACGCCGTCCTCGCCGTGATCGAGGTCAAGCTGCTCGTGAAATACGTCAAGGCCGGCCCGCCCGAGCTCACCGAGGCCGACCTCAACCCGCCCACGAAGATCGGCGGCGACCTCCGTGACGCCGACAAGCCGATGGCCTTCTCGTACTAGGCCGAGGGAGCTGCACCGTCATGGAACTGCACGACGTCTGGTTCGTCCTGATCGCCGTCCTGTGGACCGGCTACTTCTTCCTGGAGGGCTTCGACTTCGGGGTCGGTGTCCTCACCAAGCTGCTGGCCCGCGACCGGCCCGAGAAGCGGGTGCTGATCAACACGATCGGCCCGGTGTGGGACGGCAACGAAGTCTGGCTGCTGTCGGCCGGCGGCGCCACGTTCGCCGCCTTCCCCGAGTGGTACGCCACCCTCTTCTCCGGTTTCTACCTCCCGCTGCTGATCATCCTGCTCTGCCTGATCGTCCGGGGCGTCGCCTTCGAGTACCGGGCCAAGCGGCCCGAGGAGAACTGGCAGCGCAACTGGGAGCACGCGATCTTCTGGTGCTCGCTGATCCCGGCGTTCCTGTGGGGCGTGGCCTTCGGCAACATCGTCGGAGGCGTGCCGCTCGACCGTGACTTCGAGTACGTCGGCGGCCTCTGGGACCTGCTGAACCCGTACGCGCTGCTCGGCGGTCTGGTGACGCTGACGCTGTTCACCTTCCACGGTGCGGTGTTCACGGCGCTCAAGACGGTCGGGGACATCCGGGCTCGGGCTCGCAGGCTGGCGCTTCAGGTCGGCCTCACGGCGGCCGCGCTGGCCGCGCTCTTCCTGCTGTGGACGCAGGTCGAGAGCGGCAACGGCAAGAGCCTGGTCGCCCTGGTGGTGGCCGTGGCCGCCCTGGCCGTCGCACTGGTGGCGAACCAGGCCGGGCGTGAGGGGTGGGCGTTCGCGCTCTCCGGCGTCACCATCGTCGCCGCCGTCGCGATGCTCTTCCTGTCGCTGTTCCCGAACGTCATGCCGTCCTCGCTGAACGAGGAGTGGAGCCTGACGGTCACCAACGCCTCGTCGAGCCCGTACACACTGAAGATCATGACCTGGTGCGCGGCGATCGCCACACCGGTCGTCCTGCTCTACCAGTCCTGGACCTACTGGGTGTTCCGCAAGCGGATCGGTACGCAGCACATCGCCGAAGCCGCACATTGAGTCCGGCCGGGGTGTGTTTCACGTGAAACACACCCCATGGGACGGGAGGGCATGTTTCACGTGAAACCCATCGATCCGCGTCTTCTGCGCTACGCCCGCGCCACCCGGCGCTTCTTGGTGGCGGTCGTCGGCCTGGGTGCCGTCGGCGCCGGGCTGCTCATCGCCCAGGCCATGCTCATCGCCGAGACGGTCGTCGGCGCGTTCCAGCACGGGATGACCGTCACCGAACTGCGTACTCCCCTGGTGCTCCTGGTGGCCGTCGCCTGCGGCCGGGCACTGGTCTCCTGGCTCACCGAACTCGCCGCGCACCGGGCCGGCGCGGCGGTGAAGTCGGAGCTTCGGGGACGGCTGCTGGAGCGTTCCGCGCAGCTGGGCCCCGGCTGGCTGAGCGGGCAGCGCACCGGATCGCTGGTCGCCCTCGCCACGCGCGGGGTCGACGCCCTCGACGACTACTTCTCGCGCTACCTGCCGCAACTGGGCCTGGCGGTGGTCGTGCCGGTGGCCGTGCTGGCGCGGATCGTCACCGAGGACTGGGTCTCCGCCGCCATCATCGTCGGCACACTGCCGCTCATCCCGCTCTTCATGGTGCTGATCGGCTGGGCCACCCAGTCCCGGATGGACCGTCAGTGGATGCTGCTCTCCCGGCTGTCCGGGCACTTCCTGGACGTGGTCGCCGGGCTGCCGACGCTCAAGGTGTTTGGGCGGGCCAAGGCACAGGCCGAGTCGATCAAGCGGATCACCGGTGAGTACCGGCAGGCGACGATGCGGACGCTGCGCATCGCCTTCCTCTCCTCGTTCGCGCTGGAACTGCTCGCCACGATCTCGGTCGCACTGGTCGCCGTGACCATCGGCATGCGGCTGGTGCACGGCGAGATGGACCTCTCCGTCGGCCTGGTCATCCTGATCCTCGCGCCCGAGGCGTATCTGCCGTTGCGGCAGGTGGGAGCGCAGTACCACGCGGCGGCCGAGGGGCTCGCCGCGGCCGAGGAGATCTTCTCGGTCCTGGAGACGCCCGTGCCGGCGTCCGGGACCCGCACCCCGCCGGTGGGTGTGCTGTCGTTCGAGGGCGTGACCGTCCGCTACCCGGGGCGCGCCGCGGACGCCGTGTCCGACGTGAGTTTCGAGGTGGCGCCCGGGGAGACGGTCGCGCTCGTGGGGCCGAGCGGTGCGGGCAAGTCGACGCTGCTGAACGTGCTGCTGGGATTCGTACGGCCGGCCGAGGGGCGGGTGCGGCTCGGGGGAGTGGATGTCGCCGAGGTCGACCTGGAGCAGTGGCGGGCGCGGATCGCCTGGGTTCCGCAGCGGCCACACCTGTACGCCGGGACGATCGCCGAGAACGTCCGGCTGGCCCGGCCCGACGCGGATGACACTGCCCTGCGGCGGGCGCTGGCGGACGCGGGAGCACTCGCGTTCGTGGACGCCCTGCCGCAGGGCGCCGGCACCGTCCTCGGCGAGGACGGTGCCGGGCTGTCCGCGGGGCAGCGGCAGCGGCTGGCGCTGGCCCGTGCCTTCCTCGCGGACCGGCCCGTGCTGCTGCTCGACGAGCCCACGGCCGCGCTCGACGGGGAGACCGAGGCCGACGTCGTGGCGGCGGTACGGCGGCTGGCGGCGGGGCGGACCGTGCTGCTGGTGGTGCACCGGCCGGCGCTGCTCGGGGTGGCGGACCGGGTGGTGCGCCTGGACGGCACGGAAAGGGTGACGCGGCTCGACGGGGCGGGCCGGACGGCGGATCCGGTGAGGCGGCTCGACGCGGCGGACCGGACGGCGGACGAGGCCGTGCTGCCCGACGCGGACGATGAGGTGACGCGGCTCGACGCGGCCGTCTTCCCCGCCCACCCGGACGAGGCGGACCCGGCCACGCGGCCGGCCGGAGCGGGCTCGGTCCCCGGCACCCCTCAGCGGGAGCCCGGCGGTGACACCGCGACGGGCGGCGGCGGTGGCGTCCTGGCCCGTGTCCGTGCCCTGTCCGGTGCCCGGCGCGGCCGGCTGGCTCTGGCCCTGCTGCTCGGCAGCCTCGCCCTGGGCAGCGCGGTCGGCCTCATGGCCACCTCCGGGTGGCTCATCTCCCGGGCCTCGCAGCAGCCGCCCGTGCTGTATCTGATGGTGGCCGTGACGGCCACGCGCGCCTTCGGGATCGGGCGGGCCGTGTTCCGGTACGCCGAACGGCTCGTGTCGCACGACGCGGTGCTGCGGATGCTGGCCGACACCCGGGTGGCCGTCTACCGCCGGCTGGAGCGGCTGGCGCCCGCCGGCCTGCGCCGGGCCCGCAGGGGCGACCTGCTGTCGCGGCTCGTCGCCGACGTGGACGCCCTGCAGGACTACTGGCTGAGGTGGCTGCTGCCCGCCGGCGCCGCGGTCGCCGTCTCCACGGCCGCCGTCGGCTTCACCGGCCGGCTGCTGCCGGCGGCCGGAGCGGTGCTCGCCGCCGGACTGCTCGCGGCCGGCGCCGGCGTCCCGCTGCTCACCGCGGCGGTGGCGCGGCGCGCCGAACGCAGGCTCGCCCCCGCCCGAGGGGTGCTCGCCACGCGCGTGGCCGACCTGCTCACCGGCACGGCGGAACTGACCGTCGCCGGTGCCCTGCCCGCACGTACCGCCGAGACCCGGCGGGCCGACGCGGCGCTCACCCGGATCACCTCGCGCGCGGCCACGGCGACCGCGATCGGTGACGGGCTCACCGCTCTGATCTCCGGCCTGACCGTCACGGCCGCCGCTCTCCTGGGCGCACAGGCGGTCGCCGCCGGACGGCTGGACGGCGTAACCATGGCGGTCGTCGTGCTCACCCCGCTGGCCGCGTTCGAGGCGGTGCTCGGGATGCCGCTCGCCGCGCAGTTCCGGCAGCGGGTGCGCAGGAGCGCCGAGCGGGTGTACGAGGTGCTGGACGCCCCCGAGCCCGTACGTGAACCCGAGCGGCCCCGCCGGGCGCCCGCGTCGCCGTTCCCGCTCGTGGTCAAGGGCCTGACGGCCCGGCACGCCGGGCAGGACCGTGACGCGCTCGCCGACGTCGGGCTGACGCTCGACCAGGGGCGCCGGATCGCCGTGGTCGGCCCGTCCGGGTCCGGCAAGACGACCCTCACGCAGGTGCTGCTGCGCTTCCTGGACGCGGACGCCGGCTCGTACACGCTGGGCGGCGTGGACGCGTACGCCCTGGCCGGTGACGACGTACGGCGGCTGGTCGGGCTCTGCGCCCAGGACGCGCATCTCTTCGACAGTTCGGTGCGGGAGAACCTGCTGCTCGCGCGGCGGGACGCGACCGAGGAGGAGGTGCGGGACGCGCTCGCGCGGGCGCGGCTGCTCGACTGGGCCGAGGGACTGCCGCAGGGCCTGGACACGCTCGTCGGCGAGCACGGGGCACGGCTGTCGGGCGGCCAGCGGCAGCGGCTGGCACTGGCCCGCGCGCTGCTCGCCGACTTCCCCGTCCTCGTGCTCGACGAGCCCGCCGAGCACCTGGACCTGCCGACGGCCGACGCGCTCACCGCGGATCTGCTGGCCGCGACCGACGGTCGTACGACCCTGCTCATCACGCACCGGCTGGCCGGGCTGGCGGCCGTGGACGAGGTGGTCGTGCTGGACGAGGGGCGGGTGGTGCAGCGCGGGACGTACGCGGAGCTGGCGGTGGCCGAGGGGCCGTTGCGGACCATGGCCGAACGGGAGGCGGCGGCGGAGCTGCCGGCGGCCGTGGGCTGACCGGGCCGGTCGGCGCCCCGTGCGGGTGCCCCGCGCCCGGACTCGTCGACGGGCCGTCAGGTCGGTGCGGCCGGACCCCTGTTCGGCCGTAGCGGCTGCTCCATCCGTGCGCGCAGGTCCCCCATGCGTACGACTCGCGCAGGACCGCCGGCGGCCGCGCGGGCCAGGATCGCTCCCATGCGCTCATCCCGCCGTCCCCGCTGGCTCCTGCCGGCGCTGCTGTGCGCGCTCGCCGTGCTCGTGGCCCGGCCCACCGAGACGCCCGGGGGCAGCCCCGCCCGGGGCGGCGCCCACCCGGGGGCCAGTGCCGAGGTGGCGCGGCTGTACGAGGACGCGGCCGCGGCGACGCGGCAGTACGAGGAGGGCCGCCGCGCGGCCGAGGCCGAGCGGACGCGCGCCCGGCAGCTGGAGAAGCGGCTCGTCCGCGAGCGGCGGCAGCTCGCCGTCCTGCACGAGGACCTGGGACGGATCGCGCGCGCCCAGTACCGGAGCGGCGGGGACGTGTCCCTCACCGCGCGGATGCTCCTCGCGGACGACCCGGAGGGACTGCTGCGCGGGCAGCGCGCGGTGTCGGAGGCCGACCACGCCCTGAGGCACGCGATCAGCAGGAGCCGTCGTGCGGAGGCCCGGCTCGCGGCGGACGAGCGGAAGGCAGCGACGCAGTGGCGGGCCCTCCAGGTGCACAACGGCGAACTCGCGGAGCTGAAACAGCACATCGAGCGCAAGCTGGCCAGGGCCCGTGAGCGGCTCCGGGCGGAGGCCGACTCCTCGGCCGCGTCGGGCGCCTGCCGGAGCGCGGTCCGGCTCGCCCAGCCGGACAGGTCCGCCACGCGCGCGTGGGTGGCGCCGCTGAGGACGTATCAGCTGTCCGCGGCCTTCGGCAGCGGCGGCGCGCGGTGGGCCGACCGGCACACCGGGCAGGACTTCGCGGTGCCGATCGGTACGTTCGTGCGGACGGTCGGCGAGGGCCGGGTCGCGGCGGTCTCCTGCGGCGGCGCCTTCGGCATCCAGATCGTGATCGCGCACCCCGGCGGCTACTGGACGCAGTACGCCCATCTCTCCTCCGTCGCCGTCGAGCAGGGGGAGCGTGTGCGGCCCGGACAGCGCATCGGGCAGTCCGGCACGACCGGCAACTCCACCGGCCCGCACCTGCACTTCGAGGTGCGGGTCACGCCGGAATTCGGGTCGGGAGTGGATCCGTTGCCGTGGCTGGCGGCACGCGGGGTGCGCCTCTGACGACACACGGGACGGCGGCCCTTGGTGGCACGCGGACGGCGGCCGGGGCGCGGCACCGGGACGGCGGCCGGCCGTAACGACGGAGCGCTCGCGGAGGGTCAGGCCCGCCGCGCCAGCATCCGCTCGATCACGACCGCCACCCCGTCGTCGTTGTTGGCGACCGTCCGGCCCGACGCCGCGGCGATCACGTCCGGGTGGGCGTTGCCCATGGCGTACGACTGACCTGCCCAGGTGAGCATCTCCACGTCGTTGGGCATGTCACCGAAGGCGACGACCTCCTCGTGGGAGATGCCGCGCTCGGCGCAGCACAGGGCCAGCGTGCTGGCCTTGGAGACGCCGGGGCCGCTGATCTCCAGCAGGGCGCTGGGGCTGGACCGGGTGACGTTGGCGCGCTCGCCGATGGCCAGGCGGGCCAGGGTGAGAAAGGCGTCCGGGTCGATCTCGGGGTGGTAGGCGAGGATCTTGAGCACCGGCTCGCCCGCGCCGGGCGCGTCCGGCGTCAGCAGCCGCTCGGCCGCGGCCAGGCCGTCCGGGACCTCCATGTGCAGCTTGGGATAGCCCGGCTCCTGGTAGAAGCCGTACGTCTGCTCGACCGCGTACACCGTGCCGGGCGCCGCCTCCCGCAGCAGTCGCACGACGTCCAGCGCGTTCTCCCGGGCCAGCTCCCGCACCTTGACGAACCGATGGGCGCCGGGGCCGCCGTGCAGGTCGACCACGGCGGCGCCGTTGCCGCAGATCGCCAGGCCGTGACCGTGGACGTGGTCACTGACGACACCCATCCAGCGCGCCGGACGGCCGGTGACGAAGAAGACCTCGATGCCCGCCTCCTCGGCGGCCGCGAGGGCGGCGATCGTCCGTGGGGAGACCGACTTGTCGTCGCGCAGCAGCGTGCCGTCGAGGTCGGTGGCGATCAGCCGGGGCGGGACGGCGGCGGCCGGGATCTCGGGCTGTCGAGTCGCTGAGGTCACCCGGCCATTCTCGCGCATACGCCTGCACGGGCGGGCAGGAGTCAGCACGGGTGAGTGGAGAGACTGCTCACCCCTGACCGGTCCGGCTCAGCTCAGCTGGGCCGGCGCCTCCATCGCGATCCGCTCGAAGACCCGCTCCTCCGCCGCGAAGTCCGAGTCCGGGACGGGCCAGTGGACCACGATCTCCGTGAAGCCCAGCTCCCGGTGCCGCCCGGCGAAGTCCACGAACGCGTCGACGGACTCCAGCGGCCGGCCGCGGTCCGGGGTGAACCCGGTGAGCAGGACCTTGTCCATGCCGGAGGCATCACGGCCGGTCGCGGCGCAGGCGTCGGCGAGCCGCTCGGTCTGCCGGCGTATGGCCTGCACCGACTCCTCGGGCGTGCCCTCCGCGTACAGCGTGGGGTCACCGGTCGTCACCCAGGCCTGCCCGTGGCGGGCGGCGAGCTTCAGCCCCCGCGGGCCGGTCGCGGCCACCGCGAACGGCAGCCGGGGGCGCTGCACACAGCCGGGGATGTTGCGGGCCTCGTGCGCCGCGTAGTGGTCGCCCCTGTACGACACCGCGCCCTCGGTGAGCAGCCGGTCCAGCAGTGGCACGAACTCGGCGAACCGGTCGGCGCGCTCCTTGGGCGTCCAGGCCTCCTGCCCGAGCGCCGTGGCGTCGAAGCCGGTGCCGCCCGCGCCTATCCCGAGCGTGACGCGGCCGCCGGAGACGTCGTCCAGGGAGATCAGCTCCTTGGCGAGGGTCACCGGATGCCGGAAGTTCGGCGAGGTGACCAGCGTGCCCAGACGCATCCGGTCGGTGACGGCCGCGGCGGCGGTCAGGGTGGGCACGGCGCTGAACCACGGGCCGTCCCGGAAGCTCCGCCAGGACAGGTGGTCGTAGGTGTACGCGGCGTGGAAACCGAGCTGCTCCGCGCGCTGCCAGGCCGCACGGCCGCCCTCGTGCCAGCGGCGGCAGGGAAGGATCACAGTGCTCAGACGCAGACTCATGGACCCGAGCCTAAGCGGCAGCCGGTGTTTCACGTGAAACGGTCGTCGGGAAGACGCAGGTACTGCGGGGGTACGCCCTTGGTCAGCCACACGCCGTTCGCGCTGACCTGGAACACATGGCCGTCGCGGTGCATCGCGCCCGCGTCCACCGCAAGCACCACCGGGCGCCCTCGGCGGGCGCCGACCCGGGTCGCGGTCTCGCGGTCGGCGGAGAGGTGCACGTCATGGCGGTTCATCGGCCTGAGCCCCTCCGCGCGGATCGCCTCCAGGGCGGCGTCCACGGTGCCGTGGTAGAGGGAGGGCGGCGGGGTCGCCGGGGGCAGTCCGAGGTCGACCTCGACGCTGTGTCCCTGACTGGCCCGGATCCGGGTGCCCTCGATCGCGAAGCGCTTCTTGTCGTTCCTGGCGACCACATGGTCCAGCTCCTCGCGGGTGAACCGGAACCCGTGCGCGGCCGCCGCCGCGATCAGCGTGTCGATCTCGACCCAGCCGCTCGCGTCCAGCCTGATCCCGATGCGCTCGGGCTGGTGGCGCAGATGCTTGGAGAGGTACTTCGACACCTTCACGGTGCGTCTTTCGTCCATGCCCTCAGCATGCCGGGAGAGACGTGGATCACGCACGTGATGTAGTCCCAGAGGTTTGATCCACAATGAACTGAGGTTATCCACAGCGAAATGGCCCGGGCTGTGGACAAGTACCCCGGCGCATCACGCCTCTTCGTCGGCGTCCGGCCTCCGTGGCCCGCTCGCCGCGAGTTCGTCCAGCATCCGCGCCCGCACCTCCCGCTCGACGGCGAGCGCCACGAACGTCCCCGCCTGCTCGGCGCCGACCAGCGTCTCGACGGCCCGCACCGTGTCCGCCGGTATCCGCACCGGTCGCATCCCGTCCCCCGTGCCGGCGGCGACGCGTCCGCCGAGCCGCCGGCGCAGGTGCCGGGACGCCGACGCGCGCATCGCACGCGCCAGTTCGGCGTCCACCGTCTGGCGGGCGAGCGGGCGCAGCCGCCGTACCAGGGACGCCGCCTCCGCAGCGTCCGCGGCGGTCGCAGGGTGCGGTCCGTCGAGCCGGCGGGCGAAGACGTGCTCGGTGGTGAACTCCAGGAAGCGGGCGGTGATGTGCTCGACCTGTGCCCTCAGCTCCCGCAGATGACCGGCGATCGCGGACAGCGGCACCCCGGCGGCGTGCAGCTCCACCGCCACCGCCAGCTCCTGGGGGCCCGGGACGACGAACACGTCCGTGTCGCCCGGGACCGGCTCCAGTACGCCGAGCTCCACGGCCTGGGCGATCGCCGTGTCGTCGGAGGCGCCGCCGAAGCGCTCGGTCAGCTCGGCGCGGGTGATCCGCGACGGCTCCTCACCGGTCCAGGGGCTGTCCACCTCGGTGACCAGCCCGAGGATCCCGCCGAGGCCCCGCCCGGTGTCGTGGGCCTCCAGCAGCTCCTTGATCGAGGCCAGGGTGTAGCCGCGGTCCAGGAGGTCGGCGATCTGGTGCAGACGGTCGACGTGCGTGTCCGTGTAGGCGTTGGCGCGGCCTCGGCGCTCCGGGCGGGGGAGGACGCCGCGGTCCTGGTAGGCGCGGATGGTGCGGACGGTGGTGCCGGTGAGATGGGCGAGGTCCTCGATCCGGTACGTCCGCCCGCTCATACGTGGGCCCCGCTCGCAGACGGGAGTCCGCCCGGGCGGCCTTGGGCCTCGTTCGCAGACGGGAGTCCGCCCGGGCGGCGCTGGCCCCACCGCACAGAGGGCCTTCCGCCCGGGCGGCCCCGGACCCCGCTCACAGACGGATCTCCACCCGGGCGATCCTGCGCAACGCACCCGGCAGGAACCGCGCCAGCAGGTGGGCGGCGCGCGCCTCAGGCGTCACCGGCACCATCGCCTCGTTGCGCGCGACCGCGCGCAGGATCGCGTCGGCCACCTTCTCCGGCGGGTAGTTCCGCAGCCCGTACAGGCGGGCGGACCGCTCCCGGCGGCGCTTCGCCTCCACCTCGTCCACGCCCGCGAAGTGCGCCGTCGACGTGATGTTGGTGTGGACGAAGCCGGGGCAGATCGCGGTCACGCCGATGCCCCGCCCGGCGAGTTCGGCGCGCAGGCACTCGCTGAGCATCAGCACGGCCGCCTTGGAGGTGCTGTAGGCGGGCAGCGCCCGGGAGGGCTGGTACGCCGCCGCCGACGCGGTGTTGACGATGTGGCCGCCCTGACCGCGCTCGGCCATCTGCCGCCCGAACAGCCGGCAGCCGTGGATCACACCCCACAGGTTGACGTCGAGGACCTTGCGCCAGTCGTCCGGAGTGGTGTCCAGGAAGGGACCGGCCAGGCCGATCCCGGCGTTGTTCACCAGCACGTCCACGACGCCGTACGCGGCGGCGACCCGCTGCGCGAGCTTCTCCATCGCGTGCTCGTCGGAGACGTCGACCGTCTCGGCCCAGGACTCCCGCGCACCGCTCCGGCGGCATGCCCCGGCGGTCCGCGCCGCCGCCTCCGCGTCCCGGTCGACGGCGATCACGCGCGCGCCGGCCCGCGCGAAGGCCAGCGCGGTGGCCCTGCCGATGCCGCTGCCCGCGCCCGTGACCAGCACGAGCTGCCCGCCGAAGCGGTCGGCCCAGCGGCCCGTCGCCTCGATCACCGGTCTGCCGCCTTCGGTCGCGCGCACGAACTCCCCGATCCAGGCGGTGAGCTGGTCCGGACGCGTGCGCGGGATCCAGTGCCGGTCGGGCAGCGTCCGCCGGGTCAGGTGCGGAGCCCACCGCTCCAGGTCGTCGTAGAGCCGCTCGGACAGGAAGGCGTCCCCGAGGGGCGTGATGAGCTGCACGGGCGCGTGCGCGTACGCGTCCGGGCGGGGCATGCGCAGCCGGGGCCGCACGTTGTCCCGGTACAGCCACGCCCCGTGGGCCGCGTCGGTGGGCAGCGAGGGGGTCGGGTAGGCGCCGGAGGGGACCTTCTCGACGCGCTCCAGGATGCGCGGCCAGCGCCTGCCGAGCGGGCCGCGCCAGGCCAGTTCGGGCAGGACGGGCGTGTGCAGCAGATACACGTACCAGGACTTGGCGCCCTGTCCGAGGAACTGGCCGACCCGGCGCGGGGTGGGACGCCTGACCCGCTGCTTGAGCCAGTGGCCGAAGTGGTCCAGGGACGGCCCCGACATCGAGGTGAAGGAGGCGATCCGGCCCCTGGTGCGCGGCACGGTGACGAACTCCCAGGCCTGCACCGACCCCCAGTCGTGCCCCACCAGGTGCACCGGACGGTCCGGGCTCACCGCGTCCGCGACGGCCAGGAAGTCGTCCGTCAGCTTCTCCAGCGTGAACCCGCCGCGCAGCGGCCGCGGCGCCGTCGACCGGCCGTGGCCCCGGACGTCGTACAGCACGACGTGGAAGTGTCCGGCGAGGCGGACCGCGACCTCGGACCACACTTCCTTGCTGTCCGGGTAGCCGTGCACGAGGACCACCGTCGGCTGCTCCGGATCCCCCAGCTCGGCCACGCACAGCTCGACCCCGCCCGTGCGCACCCGGCGCTCCCGCGCTCCTGCAAGCACCGTCACTCCTCCTCCGCCCAGCGCCGCACTCCCACGCGGGGAGCCTCGCTCGCGTACCTCGTGACATCGATGAATGTGACAGTCGTCCAAGGCCGCGTCAAGGGACCGCGGGGGCCTGTGGACAAAAGGACCCGCGCGGGCCTGTGGACAGCCGCGCGGATGTGGACGACCAGGGACGCGCCGGTGGTGCCTCAGGGGAACGCTCAGGGTCCCGTCCTACTCGAGGCTGACCCGGAGACGGCCCCGCGGTCTGACGACTCACGTGGCGTGCATCACTATCGTCGACGACGTGACTGTGATCGCGACCGAAAGCCTGAGCAAGCGGTTCCCCCGGGTGACCGCGCTTGACCGGCTCTCCGTGGACGTCGGGCCCGGTGTGACCGGACTCGTCGGAGCCAATGGGGCCGGCAAGTCCACACTGATCAAGATCCTGCTGGGTCTGTCCCCCGCCACCGAGGGCCGCGCCGAAGTGCTCGGACTCGACGTCGCCACCGAGGGCGCCGCCATCCGTGAGCGCGTCGGGTACATGCCGGAGCACGACTGCCTGCCGCCCGACGTCTCGGCGACCGAGTTCGTCGTCCACATGGCGCGCATGTCCGGCCTCCCGCCGTCCGCCGCGCGCGAACGCACCGCGGACACCCTGCGCCACGTCGGCCTGTACGAGGAGCGCTACCGCCCCATCGGCGGCTACTCCACCGGCATGAAGCAGCGCGTCAAGCTCGCCCAGGCCCTCGTCCACGACCCGCGGCTGGTCTTCCTGGACGAGCCGACCAACGGCCTGGACCCGGTCGGCCGGGACGAGATGCTCGGCCTGATCCGCCGCATCCACACCGACTTCGGCATCTCCGTGCTGGTCACCTCGCACCTGCTGGGCGAGCTGGAGCGCACCTGCGACCACGTGGTCGTGGTCGACGGCGGCAAGCTCCTGCGCTCCAGCTCCACCACGGACTTCACCCAGACCACGACGACCCTGGCGATCGAGGTCACCGACACCGACGAGCACCCGGACGGCACCCGGGCGGTGCGCGAGGCGCTCCACGCGCGCGGGGTCGCCGTCGCCGCCGGCAGCGGACTGCCCGGCGCCGGCCACGTCCTGCTGCTCACCGCGCAGGGCGAGGAGACCTACGACCTGGTCCGGGACACGGTCGCCGAGCTCGGCCTCGGCCTGGTGCGCATGGAGCAGCGCCGGCACCACATCTCGGAGGTCTTCACGACCGAGAGCCGCACCGACACCGACGAGCAGCGGAAGGAGGCGGTCCGCCATGGCGGTTGAGCAGCCCGTGACCACGGCGCCGGGTGACCAGACCCGCATCCACAACATCGGCTACCGCGCGTACGACGGCCCGCGCCTGGGCCGCGCCTACGCGCGCCGCTCCCTCTACTCGCAGTCGCTGCGCGGCTCCTACGGCCTCGGCCGCTCGGTGAAGTCCAAGGTGCTGCCGATGCTGCTGTTCGCGGTGATGTGCGTGCCCGCGGCCATCATGGTCGCCGTCGCGGTCGCCACGCGGGCCGACGACCTGCCCGTGGACTACACGCGCTACGCGATCATGATGCAGGCCGTGATCAGCCTGTACCTCGCCGCCCAGGCGCCCCAGTCGGTCTCGCGGGACCTGCGCTTCAAGACGGTCCCGCTGTACTTCTCGCGGCCCATCGAGGCCGCGGACTACGTACGCGCCAAGTACGCGGCGCTGGCCTCGGCGGTGTTCGTCCTCACCGCCGCCCCACTGCTCCTCCTCTACGCGGGCGCGCTGCTGGCCAAGCTCGACTTCGCCGACCAGACCAAGGGATTCGCACAAGGACTCGTCTCCGTGACACTGCTCTCACTGCTCCTGGCCGGCATCGGCCTGGTCATCGCGTCGGTCACCCCGCGCCGCGGCTTCGGCATCGCCGCCGTGATCGCCGTGCTGACCATCTCCTACGGCGCGGTCTCCACCCTGCAGGCCATCGCCGACGCGCAGGGCACCTCGGACGCCATCGCCTGGATCGGCCTGTTCTCGCCCGTCAGTCTCATCGACGGCGTGCAGTCCGCCTTCCTCGGCGCGGTCTCGACGTTCCCCGGCGGGATCGGCCCCACGGCCGCCGAGGGCGCCGTCTACCTCGTCGTCACCCTGGGCCTGATCGCCGCGAGCTACGGCCTGCTGATGCGCCGCTACAAGAAGGTGGGACTGTGACCACGCTCTCCCTCGACCACGTCTCCCGCTGGTTCGGCAACGTGGTCGCCGTCAACGACGTCACCATGACCATCGGCCCCGGCGTCACCGGCCTGCTCGGCCCCAACGGCGCCGGGAAGTCCACCCTGATCAACATGATGGGCGGCTTCCTGGCCTCCTCCACCGGCACGGTCACGCTCGACGGCCGGCAGGTGTGGCGCAACGAGTCGATCTACCGGCACATCGGCATCGTCCCCGAGCGCGAGGCGATGTACGACTTCCTCACCGGGCGCGAGTTCGTCGTCGCCAACGCCGAGTTGCACGGCCTCGGCGCCAAGGCGGCCCAGAAGGCGCTCGCGACGGTCGAGATGGAGTACGCGCAGGACCGCAAGATCGCCACGTACTCCAAGGGCATGCGGCAGCGCGTGAAGATGGCGAGCGCGCTGGTGCACGAGCCCTCGCTGCTCCTGCTCGACGAGCCCTTCAACGGCATGGACCCGCGCCAGCGGATGCAGCTGATGGACCTGCTGCGGCGGATGGGCGACGAGGGCCGCACGGTGCTGTTCTCCTCCCACATCCTCGAAGAGGTCGAGCAACTCGCCTGGCACATCGAGGTGGTGATCGCCGGACGGCACGCGGCCAGCGGTGACTTCCGCAAGATCCGCCGCCTGATGACCGACCGCCCGCACCGCTACCTGGTGCGCTCCAGCGACGACCGCGCCCTCGCGGCCGCGCTGATCGCCGACCCGTCGACGTCCGGCATCGAAGTGGACCTGGCCGAAGGAGCATTGCGCATCCAGGCCGTCGACTTCGGCCGCTTCACCGCCCTGCTGCCCCGGGTGGCCCGGGACCACGGCATCCGTCTGCTGACGGTCTCGCCGTCCGACGAGTCCCTCGAGTCCGTGTTCTCGTACCTGGTCGCGGCGTAGGAGGCCGAAGATGTACGACCCCACAGTCGCCCGGCTCACCTACCGGGCCCTGCTCGGCCGGCGCCGGGCCCTCATCCTCGGCGCGCTGCCGCTGCTGCTGATCGCCATCTCGGTGGTCGTGCGCGCCCTGACCGGCGCCGACGACCAGACCGCCGCCGACCTGCTCGGCGGGCTGGCGCTCGCCACGATGGTGCCGATCATCGGCGTCATCGCGGGCACGGGCGCGATCGGCCCCGAGATCGACGACGGCTCGGTCGTGTACCTGCTGTCCAAGCCGGTGAAACGGCCGACGATCATCTTCACCAAGCTGATCGTGGCGATCGCGGTGACCATGGTGTTCTCGGCGGTGCCCACGCTGATCGCCGGCTTCGTCCTGAACGGCAACGGCCAGCAGATCGCCGTCGCCTACACGGTGGCCGCGCTGGTCGCCTCGATCGCCTACGCCGCGATGTTCCTGCTGCTCGGCACGGTCTCCCGGCACGCGGTGGTGTTCGGCCTGGTGTACGCGCTGGTCTGGGAGGCGCTGTTCGGCTCCCTGGTGGCCGGGGCGCGCACCCTCAGCGTCCAGCAGTGGTCGCTGGCGGTGGCCCACAGGGTGGGCGACGGTCAGCTGGTGACCTCGGACGTCGGGCTGCCGACGGCGACGGTGCTGCTGGTCGCGGTCACCGTGCTCGCCACCTGGTACGCCGCGCAGAAGCTGCGGACGCTGACGCTGGCCGGCGAGGAGTGAGGGACCGGGCCCCGGCGGCCCGGACCTGACGGCGCCTTGACCTCCGTCCGCGCACACTGGGCGGAGGCAGGCACCGCACGGACGGGAGGACGCGATGGCAGCCGGGACGCCGCAGCACGGGGACCAGGAACCATCCGGGGACGACGCCTGGGACGACGTGGTCCTGGACGACGACTTCGTCCGCGCGGCCGGGACGGCGGAACCCTCGGGGCGCGCCCGCATGCTGGCCGCCCGCTGGCGCCGTGAGCAGCCCGAGCCGCAGCCGTGGCGGTCCGACGAGCCGCCGGCGGGCTGGTTCTTCAGCAAGGTCCGCCGGCGCAGATGGCGGCGGCGGTAGGGCGATTCCGGCCGCGCTTAATTCGGTGGCGCCCAACGGGGCGCGCGGGCATGCTGGTTGCGTCCAGGACGCCGGGACCGAGCCGGCGCCGCGTACCGGGAGAGGAGCCGGACGATGTCCATGCACGGCAGTACGTCCGGCTCCCGTCAGGGCAGCCTGCGGCGGACTCCGGAGTAGCCGTTACCGCTCCGTCGAGCCCGCCCCGCACGGGGAACTGCCCGGGGCGGCCGCTTCGAGCACGCGATGTCGCTCTCGCGTGGGCCGCCCACCCGGAGGATTGGCCGAGTGGTAAGGCACTGGCTTGCTAAGCCATGGTCGGGCCTGGAAAGCCCGCGCACGTTCGATCCGTGCATCCTCCGCCGCCCGCAGCGGGCCGCGCATCCGCATCCTCCGCGGCCCGCTGGGGTCTGCGTGGCTGCGTCCTTCGCGGCCCGCTGTGGCCCGCGCATCCGCGTCCTCCGCGGCCTCGCTGCGGTCTCCCCGCCCTGCACCTTCGCGGCCCGCCGTGGCCTGTGTGCCTGCGTCCTTCACGGCCTGCTGCGGTCTGTGTGCCTGCGTCCTTCACGGCCTGCTGCGGTCTGTGTACTGCATTCTCCTGCGCCCGCACCGACTCGCGTGCCTGCACCCTCCACCGCCGCACCCTCAGCCGCCCGCACCGATCCGCGCCCGTACCGATCCGCGCCCGCACCGGCCCGGTCCGCACCGCACCGGCCCGCACCGCACCGGCCCGGACCGCGCCGCGCCACACCGGACGCGCTGACCCGCTCGGCCGGCTCGTAAGGCCCGCCGCGGACCGCGTCCGGAACAAGGGCCGGCCTCAGCCCGCCAGCAACCGCTCCAGCACCACCGCGATCCCGTCCTCCTCGTTGGACGCGGTCACCTCGTCCGCCACCGCCCGCAGTTCCTCGTGGGCGTTGGCCATCGCCACGCCCCGGGCCGCCCAGGCGAACATCGGTATGTCGTTGGGCATGTCGCCGAAGGCGATGGTGTCCGCGGCCTGCACGCCCAGGCGCCGGGCGGCCAGGGACAGCCCCGTCGCCTTGGACAGGCCGAGCGGGAGGAGTTCGACGATGCCCTGACCCGCCATGGTGACGGTGACGAAGCCGCCCGCGGCCCGCTGGGCCTCCTCCGCGAGTTCGTCGTCCGTCAGCGTCGGATGCTGGATGTAGATCTTGTTCAACGGCGCGGACCAGAGGTCCGCCGCCTCGGTGAACGGCGTCGCGGGCAGCCCGCCCTGGAGCGCGTAGCCCGGCCCGATCAGCACCTCGCCGTCCAGGCCGTCACGACTGGCCGCCAGGTGGAGCGGACCGACCTCTGCCTCGATCTTGGCCAGGGCCACCCCCGCCAGCTGCCGGTCCAGGGTCACCGACGTCAGCAGCCGGTGCTCGCCGGCGTCGTACACCTGTGCGCCCTGGCCGCAGACCGCGAGGCCGGTGTAGCCGAGGTCGTCGAGGATGTGCCGGGTCCAGGGGACCGCGCGGCCGGTGACGACGATGTGGGCGGCGCCCGCCGCGGTGGCCGCGGCGAGCGCGTCCCGGGTGCGTCGCGAGACCGTGTCGTCGGAGCGCAGGAGCGTGCCGTCGAGGTCGGTGGCGATCAGCCGGTACGGGAACCCGGTGGCGGAGTCCGCGCCGCTCACGGGGCCACCGGCGCCAGGACCTCCCGGCCGCCGAGGTACGGGCGGAGCACCTCGGGCACCCGCACCGAGCCGTCGGCCTGCTGGTGGTTCTCCAGGATGGCGACGATCGTGCGCGGTACGGCGCACAGGGTGCCGTTGAGCGTCGCCAGCGGACGCACCTTCTTGTCCTCGCGCACACGGATCGACAGCCGGCGGGACTGGAACTCGGTGCAGTCCGAGGTCGAGGTCAGCTCACGGTACTTGCCCTGGGTCGGGATCCACGCCTCGCAGTCGTACTTGCGCGCGGCGGAGGCGCCGAGGTCACCGGAGGCCACGTCGATCACCCGGAACGGCAGCTCCAGCGAGGTCAGCCACTGCTTCTCCCACTCCAGCAGGCGCTGGTGCTCAGCCTGCGAGTCCTCGGGGGCGACGTAGGAGAACATCTCGACCTTGTCGAACTGGTGCACGCGGAAGATGCCCCGGGTGTCCTTGCCGTGCGAGCCGGCCTCGCGGCGGAAGCAGGGCGAGAAGCCCGCGTAGCGCAGCGGCAGCTTGCCGGCGTCGAGGATCTCGTCCATGTGGTACGCGGCCAGCGGCACCTCGGACGTGCCGACCAGGTACAGGTCGTCGTCGGCGAGGTGGTAGACGTCCTGGGCGGCCTGCCCGAGGAAGCCGGTGCCGGCCATGGACTGCGGGCGGACCAGCGCGGGGGTGAGCATCGGGGTGAAGCCGGCCGCCGTGGCCTGCGCCATCGCGGCGTTCACCAGGGCCAGCTCCAGCAGCGCGCCGACGCCGGTGAGGAAGTAGAAGCGCGAGCCGGAGACCTTCGCGCCGCGCTCGACGTCGATCGCGCCGAGGATCTGGCCGAGCTCCAGGTGGTCCCGGGGCTCGAAGCCCTCGGCGCCGAAGTCGCGGATCGTGCCGTGCGTCTCCAGGGTGACGAAGTCCTCCTCGCCGCCCACGGGGACGTCCGGGTGGACGAGGTTGCCGAGCTTGAGGAGCAGTTCCTGGGTCTCGGTGTCGGCCGCGTCGCGCTCCGCGTCGGCGGCCTTGACGTCGGCGGCGAGCTGGCTCGCGCGCTTGAGCAGCTCGGCCTTCTCGTCGCCGGAGGCCTTGCCGATGAGCTTGCCGAGGCCCTTCTGCTCGTTGCGCAGCTCGTCGAAGCGGACGCCGGACGACCTGCGCCGCTCGTCGGCAGACAGGAGGGCGTCGACGAGCGCGACGTCTTCTCCACGGGCACGCTGGGAGGCGCGCACACGGTCGGGGTCCTCACGGAGCAGGCGAAGGTCAATCACGCGCTCCAGGCTACCGGTGCGGGGTGAGGGCCCACGACTCACTATTTCGTACTGCGGCTTACGCGGCGGTATGCGGGAATTGTCGGCAATTGCGCGTTCTGGTCAATAACGATCTCCCTGGTCCCTTGTTCGGGGCAGTCGCGGAGGTGCCGGTTGACTGGATTCCCCTGCGCGGGAAGGGACTTGGGATCTTGGTTGTCCACAGGAATCCCCACCCGCCGAAAAGTTATCCACAGGGTGTGCGGAAGAACTGTGGATTTCGAATTGATCAATCCGGCGGACCCCGGCAGAACCTTGGATTCCCAGGGGAAACTTCCCTTACGCCCACTTTTGGGTGGAAGTACATCGTCCCAAAGGGTTACCTGAAGGAAAAGGGTGGACGAAGGGTGACCTGCGCGCCGATGGATGCCAGAGAGGGTTGTAGGGCGATTTGTCGACAGCATCATGATTCACTGTCGACTTGTCCCCAGGTCGAGAAGCGGACCTGTGGATAACGCCTGTGGATAACGGCACTCTGCAGGTGGGACCGGTCGGTGGCCGGTCAGAACCGGCCGTCCTGGCACCGGGCCACCCAGTCCGCCGCCGAGGTGAACTCGGCGTCCGACGTTCCGGGCCGGGGCGGCGACACCTCCCCGGGCTGCATGCCCGCGCGCGGGTACGACCCGAGGAAGCGCACCTGGAGGCAGATCCGCTTCAGCCCCATCAGGGCGTCGGCGACCCGGCGGTCGGAGATATGGCCCTCGGCGTCGATGCAGAAGCAGTAGTTGCCGATGCCGGCACCGGTGGGCCGGGACTGGAGCAGCATCAGGTTGATGCCCCGGGTGGCGAACTCGCCCAGCAGATCGCGCAGGGCACCGGGGTGGTCGTCGCGCTGCCACAGCACCACGGACGTCTTGTCCGCACCGGTCGGCGCGGCGGGCCGGGCGGGCCGGCCGACCAGCACGAACCGGGTCTGCGCGTTCTCCGCGTCGTGGATCTCGGTCTCCAGGGCCACCAGACCGTACCGGGAGGCCGCGAACTCGCCCGCGAAGGCGGCGTCGTACTGGCCCTCCTGGACCAGGCGTGCGGCGTCCGCGTTCGAGGCGGCCGACTCCCAGACGGCGTCCGGCAGGTTCCGCTGCAGCCAGTTGCGCACCTGCGGCTGGGCCGCCGGGTGCGCGGAGACCGTCTTGATGTCCGCCAGCTCGATGCCGGGCCTGACCAGCAGCGCGAAGGTGATCGACAGCACCACCTCGCGGTAGATCATCAGCGGCTGGCCCGCGACCAGCTCGTCGAGGGTGGTGGTGATGCCGCCCTCGACGGAGTTCTCGATCGGCACGAACGCGGCCTCGGCCTCACCCACGCGGACCGCGTCCAGCGCGGACTGCACGGACACGTAGGGGATCAGCTCACGGGTCGCCGCCTCCGGCAGCGTCCGCAGAGCGACTTCGGTGAAGGTGCCTTCGGGACCGAGATACGCATAGCTCGCTGGCATGTCCTCACCCTAATGGGCGCCGGGCGCCCGGCTCACGCGTTGTGCGGGGGCCGCCTCCCGTGAGTGAACACGCCCTCTTTCTGGGGTGACCAGGGAAGAAGCGGCCCGTGCACGCGGCGATGCGAGGGACGGCTCACCCCTCCAGCAACGCCTGCCCCACGTATCCGCCGTCCGCCGCCCCGCCCGGCACGGCGAACAGCCCGCTCGCCTCGTGCCGGATGAACGGCGACAGCGCGTCCCCCCGGTCCAGCTTCCGCTGCACGGTCACGAACCCCCGCAGCGGATCCGCCTGCCAGCAGATGAACAGCAGCCCCGCGTCCGGCACCCCGTCCCCGTCGAAGCCGTCGTGGTACGAGAACGGGCGCCGCAGCATCGCCGCGCCCCCGTTCTGGTCGGGCCGGCTGATCCGCGCGTGCGCGTCGACCGGGACCACCGGGTTCCCCTCGGCGTCCGTCTTCTCCAGGTCCATCTCGGTCGTCTCGGACCCGCCCGTCAGCGGCGCCCCGTCGGACTTGCGCCGCCCGATGACGTCCTCCTGCTCCTTGAGGGAGAGCCGCTCCCAGTCGTCGAGGAGCATGCGGATCCGGCGGACGACGGCGTAGGAGCCGCCGGCCATCCACGCCGGGTCGGAAGCGCCGGACTCCGGCACGAAGACCCGCCGGTCGAAGTCGGCGTCCGCCGGCTTCGGGTTCCGCGTCCCGTCGACCTGGCCCATGAGGTTGCGGGCCGTCATGGGGTGGGCGGTGGCACCCGGCGACCGGTTGAAGCCGTTCATCTGCCAGCGGACCCGGGCCGCGCCGCCCGCGTCCTTCTGGATCGCGCGCAGGGCGTGGAAGGCGACCAGGGCGTCGTTCGCGCCGATCTGCACCCACAGGTCACCGTTGCTGCGCGCCGTGTCGAGTTGGTCGGAGGAGAAGGCGGGCAGCGGGTCGAGGGCGACCGGCCGCCGCTTCTCCAGCCCCGTACGGCCGAAGAAGCTGTGCCCGAACCCGAAGGTGAGCGTCAGCGACGACGGTCCGGCGTCCCGCGCCACGTCCGTGTCGCCGTCCCCGGCGGGCTCGCCCGCCATCAGCCGCCGGGCCGTCCCGGACCAGCGGCGCAGCAGGGCGGCCGCCTCCCTGCGGCCCGCGCCGGCGGCGAGGTCGAAGGCGACGAGGTGGCCGCGCGCCTGCATCGGCGTGGTGATCCCGGGCTGATGTTTCCCGTGAAACATCACCTGCTCGGCACCCAGCGAGGTGAGCGGTGTCGCCCGCGCGGGCGCGGCGGCGTACCCGGCGGCACCGCCCGCCGCGCCCAGCACCAGCCCGCCGGCGCCGGCGGAGGCGAGCAGCGTCCGGCGCGAAAGGCCCTCCCTGGGGGACGCGTCGGACGAGACGGCCCTCTGGGGAGGCGCGTCCGCCGGGACGGCCCCCGGGGGCGGTGTCCCGACCGTGCGGGCCCTTGCGGTGGACCGGTCAGCCGTGTGGTCAGCCATGGTGATGTTCAGCCGATCTGCGCGTTCTTGGAGACGGTCACTTGGTCGATGTCGGAGGTCCGCACGGTCACGGCGATCTTCCACTCGCCCGCCATGGGGATCTGCACTCCGCTCGCCGACCAGTGTCCGGTGGTGATGTGGTCGGGAACGACGGGCAGCGGCCCGAGATTCCTGGACTCCAGGGTGAAGGCGACCTTCACCTCGGGGGGGTCGAAGGCCCGCCCGTTGGGGCGCTGCACATAGACGTGCATCTCGTTGCCGCCCACCCGCGCGGGGTCGATGTCGAGCCGTACGACGCCCTTGCCGTCCGTGCCGCCGGCGTCGAAGGCCATGTCCAGGGTGACCACCCCGGTGGCCGAGGACGCGGCGGACGACGAGGACGCGGCGGCCGCCTCGGCCTCCTCGACCGTGCGTCCCGGCTCGGCGGACGTCAGGGCGGTCGTCACCGCGAGCAGGACCACCGCGACGCCCGCCTCGGCCAGCACCGAGCGGCGCAGCCCGTAGCGCTGCGGATCGGCGTCCCGCTCCCGCTTCCGCCGCGCCGCGGCCACGGCGGCCCGCTGCCGCGCGAGCTGAGCGGCCCGCCGCGAGTCCCCGGACCCGCTGCTCTTGCCCGGCTCGTCCCCACCGGCACCGGCGGCACCCCTCTGGGAACCCCCGGACCCGGACCCGGCCCGCGCCCCTGACCCGTTCCGCGCCGCCGCCTTGGCACTCTCCCGCTCGCGGCCCTTGCCCGCCGCACCGGCGGCCACGCTCTCCGCCAGCTGCCCGGTCCACCGCCGGGAGATCCACGCCACGCCGACCAGCAGCACCACCAGCCCCACCTTGACCAGCAGCAGCTGTCCGTACCGCGTCCCGGTGAGCGCCGACCAGGAGCCGACCTGGCGCCACGACTGGTACAGGCCGGTCGCCACGAGCGCGAGCACACTGCCGAAGGCGATCCGCGAGAACCGCCGCACGGCACGCGCCGGGAGCGGGGTCTGCACCGGCGCCCGGTACAGCGACACCAGCAGCGCGCCCAGCCCGCCGAGCCAGGCCGCCACCGCCAGCAGGTGGACGACGTCGACCGGCATCGCGATCCCCGGCTGGAGCCCGGAGGACGCGTGCTCGGCCATCGCCCAGGTCGCCGCGATCCCGGCGGCCACGACACCCCCGCCGAGCGCCAGCGCGAACGTCAGATCCCGCTTCTCGCCGTCGTCCCGTTTGTCGTACGCGCCGAAGAGCACGGCGATGAACAGCGCCGCCGCCGCGAGCAGCAGCAGCCGCGAGACGAGCGCCGCCCCCGTCTTGGTCTGGAGCACCTGCCCGAGCAGATCGAGGTCGAAGACGTCACCGAGCGCCCCCGAGCGGGTGTAGGAGCCGCGCAGCGCCAGCAGCCCCAGCGTCGCCGCGGTGAGCGCCATCCAGCCCGACACGACGAGCCGCTGCACGGCCCGCACGCCCGAGCCGCGCGGCCAGCAGGCCAGGACGAAGGCCACCCCGCCGGCCAGCACGGCGTAACCGGCGTACGAGACATAGCGCCCGAACCCGTACAGCCATCCGACGACCCCGCCCCCGGCGGTCCGCTCCGCCGGTGTCACGGAGGTCGACGAGGGGGCGCCGATGGAGAAGGTGTAGGCGCCGGACACGGGATGGCTGTCGGCGGACACCACCTGGTAGGCCACCGTGTACGTGCCGTCGGACAGGCCCGGGCGCAGCTTCACCGCGTACGTCGTGCCGCCGACGGCGCGCGCCTCGCCGGTCTGGGCCCGCTCACCCTTGGGGTCGAGCACCTGGAGCGAGTCGTCGGAGAGCGAGACGGCCTCGGAGAAGGTGAGCGAGACCTGCGCCGGGGCCGTGTCGACCACCGCCCCCTGCCGGGGGTCGCTGCCGGTCAGCGCGGCGTGCGCGGACGCGGGCGCCGCGCCGCCGAGGAGCAGCGCCGCGGCGGCCAGGAGCAGCAGTACCAGGCTCCGGACGCGGGGAACGATGGTCGGTGTCACGGTGGTCCCTCCCTCAGTGCCCGGAGTGCGGGGTGTACGTCGCGGACTCCACCGGCATCTCCACCGTGACGGGGTCGGCGCCGGCGAAGCGCAGTTCGACGGAGACCGTCTCGCCCTGCCTCGGCCTGCGCTTCAGCTGCTCGAACATCAGGTGGCTTCCGCCGCTCTCCAGGACGAGTTCACCGTGCGCGGGCACCGCGAGCCCGGTGGCCTCCCGCATCGCCGAGTCGACCGTCTCGTGCACGGTCACCTCGCCGATGTCGCTGGTCACGGATGTCAGCTCGGCCGCCGTACCGCCCTCGTTGGCGATGGTCAGGAAGCCCGCCGCCATGGAGTCCGAGACGGGCTGCGGCATGTAGGCGGCGCTGACGGAGAGGTCCGCCGGCGCGTCGGAGCCGCAGCCCGCGAGCACCAGCGCCCCCGTCAGCGCGGCCGCCGACACGGCCGTCCGCCTCACGGGTTCTCCCCCTTGACGAGCTTGGGGAGGTCCTTGATGTAGTCGTCGACGGTGGCGTCCTCGCCGTACAGGACGTATCCGGCGTCGGTCTTCGGCGAGAAGGCGACGACCTGGGTGCCGTGCGTGGAGACCGTCTTGCCCTTCTCCTGGTGCGGCGGCTCGATGGAGATGCCGAGCGTGCGGGCGCCGGCCTGGATGGTGTCGAAGTCCCCGGTCAACCCGACGACCTGCGGGTCGATGCCCTGGAGCCACGTGCCGAGCGCGGCCGGGGTGTCCCGCTCCGGGTCGGTGGTGACGAACACGATCCGCAGCTCGTCCTGCGCCGCGCGGGGCAGCTCGGTCTTGGCGACGGCGATGTTGTTCATCGTCAGCGGGCACACGTCGGGGCAGTTGGTGTAGCCGAAGTAGATCAGCGTGGGCCTGCCCGCGGTCTCCTTGCGGAGGTCGTACTCCTGGCCCTCGGTGTCCGTCAGGACCAGGTCCGGCTTCTCGAACGGCTGGTCGAGGACGGTGCCCGGCTTGTCGGAGCCGGCCTCCTCGGAGACCACGGTGACGGGCGCACCGCCGTCGTCCTGCGTGCCGCAGGCGGACAGGGTCAGGGAGGCGGCGGCGAGCAGCGCGGCCGCCGCGAACGTCTTCTTGCGCATAGAAAAATGTCCCAGATGTGAGATAACCGATGGGGCCGGGGGCGCATGGCCCCGCACGCACCACGGCATCACGCGCGGCGATGCCGTACGGCGGGGGCGTACGCCCCGGCGCACACCGTCGGAGCGGGAGGGGTCAGGCGGCGGTGCCGCGCCGACGGCCGGCCAGCACGCCGTACGCCACCCCGGCCGCGCCGACGACGATGCCGACGACCCCGAGGACGCGGGCGGTGGTGTCGGTGCTGTCGGCCGGCTCGGCGGCCTCGGTGGTGGTGCCGGCGGCGGCCGAGGCGTCGGCGGCGGGCTCCTCGGCGGAGTCCGCGGCGTCCGACGACCCCGCCGAGCCGTGGTGGCCGTCCTCGGCGGCGGACAGCTCCAGCACGGGCGCCGGGTTCTCCGGCTCCTCCTGGCCCTCCTGCGGCACCTCGATCCAGCGCACGACCTCGTCGTTGGAGTACGTCTGGACCGCCTTGAAGACGAGTTCGTCGGCGTCCTCGGGCAGCGCGCCCACGGAGACCGGGAACTTCTGGAAGTAGCCCGGCTGGATGCCCGTGCCGTCGGCGGTCCAGGTGACCTTGCTGACCGCCTCGGTGATCTGCCGCCCGTGCGCCTCGATCGGCTTGTCCAGCGTCGACTTGGTCACCTTGATCTCCCAGCCCGGCACCGGCTCCGGCATGACCGAGGACAGCGGGTGCTCGGCCGGGAAGGAGATCTCCAGCCGGGTGGTCGAGGCGTTGTCGCGCTCGTTGGGGACCCTGAAGCCGACGACCGCGTAGGCGCCCTGGGCGGCGGTGCCCTCCGGCTCCACGCTGACGTGCGCGAAGGCGGGGGCGGACAGGACGACGACGGCCGAGGCGGCGACGGCACCGGCGGCGGCGAGACGAGAGGCCTTCATGGTGATGAGCACTCCACTTCAGTGAGGATTCCGTTGGTGAAGAGGGATACGCGCGCGTGGCGGTGCCCGGCGAGGGCCGCACCCGGTGCGACGGGTACGCGCGCGTGCCGCGCGACGGCGGCGGCCCACGGAAGGAAGTGGCGGCGCGCGTCGCGTCAGGCGGCGAGGACGAGCACGGCGGCAGGCGGTCCGCGCCGGATCACCGTGTGCTGGAGTGCGGCGGTACGAAGCTCGGGGACCGCGTGCGCGGGTGCGCGCCGCAAGCGCGGGCGGGCGTCCGGCGCTGCGGGGAGCCCGGCCCGCAGCGCGCGCGCCAGCGCGAACGCCGCGCGCAGGGAGCGCACGAGCGCCCCCTCCGCGACCCCCTCGGCGACCGACTGCGCCGACAGTTCGGCGATCCGCAGCAGGGCGAGGTCGCCGCGGCGCAGCAGCCACCCCGCGGCGACCGCCGCGAGGACGTGACCGAGCAGCATGGGCAGGGACGGCAGCAGGGCGGCGGCGGAGCCGGCGGCGGTGGACAGGGCGTCCGCCGGGGGGTGCGCGGCGTGCGCGCCCGGACCGGAGCCCTCGTACAGCCGGGCGTCCACGAGGATCCGCCGGGCCTGCGCCGGGCTGAGCGCCGCCGCCGTGGTCCCGCACACCAGCCGTGCGGCCTGCGCGACCAGCGCGGCGTCGGAGGCCGCCGCGCCACCGGCGGACGCGGCCGCCGTGCCGTGCTGGCCCAGTCCGAAGAGCGTGTGCAGCACGGTCTGCCCGGCCGCGAGCAGCGCCACGATCCCCGGCAGCGAGCGCTCCCGCCCGGCGAGCGGCGCGGCGACCGCCAGCACGCCCAGGAACCCGGCGCCCAGCGTCCACAGGGGGACGGTGGCGCAGGAGGCGATGGCGTGGCCGGCCCCGGACAGCACGACGCAGACCGCGGCGAAGACCGCGGCCCGCGGAAACCGGAGCCCGGCTCCGGGGCGCGCCGTGCGCGGGTGGGGGGCAGACATGGCGGGGTCATCATCGCACTGGGCGACTCCCGCCCGTACGGCAGGTCCGCAACATTCCGGTCGACACGGAAGATCCCGTTCTGTACCGGCCTGCCCGGCCCCGCACGGCCCGCCTGCCATCGGTCGTCACCCACCTGGCACACCCCGGCCCCACATACACCGTCCGCCACCTTCAGAACATCCCCCGTATGGGCGGCATCACGTTGATTCTGCGCTTACACACTCCTACGCGCGGTAATAGGTAACGGTATGTCGAGCCGCAGCCAGGAGGCTGGAGCATGAGCATCTGGTGGTCACTCCATCTGCGGCGTGAGGCCGCGAGCGTGCCGCTCGCCCGGCGTCTGCTGCTCGGCACGATGGAGACGGCGGGCGTCGACCCGGACGTCTCGTACGACCTCTCCGTCGCCCTCACCGAGGCGTGCGCGAACGCCGTGGAGCACGGCGGGGGCAGCGCACACGGCCGCTCCTCGGAGGCGTACCGGGTCACCGCCTACCTCGACGGCGAGAAGTGCCGCATCGAGGTCACCGACTCCGGCCCGGGCTTCGACCGCTCGCACCCGCACCCGCGGCCCGCCCGCCCCGACGCCGAACACGGCCGCGGCATGTGCCTCATCGAGGAACTGGCCGACCACGTCCACTTCGGCAACAACCCCGGCCGGGACGGCGCCGTGGTGAGCTTCGACAAGATCCTCAAGTGGAGAGCGGACGCCCCGCTGATGACGGCGTCCTGACCGGGCGGCCACCGGACCCCACCGCCCGCGGACTCCACTGCCCGCGGACTCCACTGCCCGCGGACCCCGCTGCCCGCGGACCCCACTGTTCGCGGACGACGGACGACGACGGACGACGACGAACGGCGGTGGACGACGACGGCCGGGCAGCCCGTGGGCACCCGGCCGTCCCCGCACGCCACCCCGTGGCGGCTCAGCCCTTCAGGGAGGCCATCCAGGCCTCGACCTCGTCCGCCCGCCGCGGCAGCCCGGCGCTGAGGTTGCGGTTCCCGTCCTCGGTCACCAGGATGTCGTCCTCGATGCGCACGCCGATGCCCCGGTACTCCTCCGGCACGGTCAGGTCGTCGGCCTGGAAGTACAGCCCCGGCTCGACGGTCAGGCACATCCCCGGTTCGAGGACCCCGTCCACATACGTCTCGGTCCGCGCCGCCGCGCAGTCGTGGACGTCCATCCCGAGCATGTGCCCGGTGCCGTGCAGGGTCCACCGCCGCTGCAGCCCCAGCTCCAGCACCCGCTCGACGGGCCCCTCGACCAGACCCCACTCGACCAGCTTCCCGGCGAGCACCCGCTGGGCCGCGTCATGGAAGTCCCGGTACTTCGCCCCCGGCCGCACCGCCGCGATCCCGGCCTCCTGGGCCTCGTACACCGCGTCGTAGATCTTCCGCTGGATCTCGCTGAACCGCCCGTTGACGGGCAGCGTCCGCGTGACGTCGGCGGTGTAGTACGTGTGCGTCTCCACGCCCGCGTCCAGCAGCAGCAGATCGCCCCGGCGCACCGGGCCGTCGTTGCGCACCCAGTGCAGCGTGCAGGCGTGCGGCCCGGACGCGCAGATGGAGCCGTAGCCGACGTCGTTGCCCTCCACGCGGGCGCGCAGGAAGAACGTGCCCTCGATGTACCGCTCGGAGGTCGCCTCGGCCTTGTCCAGGACCCGCACCACGTCCTCGAAGCCGCGCACGGTCGAGTCGACGGCCTTCTGCAGTTCGCCGACCTCGAAGGCGTCCTTGACCAGCCGCATCTCGGACAGGAAGACCCGCAGCTCCTCGTCCCGCTCGGCGGTGACCTTGTCGGTCAGCGCGGCCTCGACGCCGGCGTCGTGGCCGCGGACGACCCGCACCGGGCCGGTGGCCTCCCGCAGCGCGCCGGCCAGCTCGCGGACGTCCGACGCGGGGATGCCGTACAGCTGCTCCGCCTCGGTCAGCGAGTGCCGGCGGCCGACCCACAACTCGCCCTGACCGTCCAGCCAGAACTCGCCGTTCTCCCGGTTGGAGCGGGGCAGCAGGTAGACCGTCGCCTGGTGGCCGTCGCCCTTGGGCTCCAGGACCAGTACGCCGTCCTCGGTCTGGTTGCCGGTGAGGTACGCGTACTCCACCGAAGCGCGGAAGGGGTACTCCGTGTCGTTCGAGCGGGTCTTGAGGTTGCCCGCGGGGACGACCAGGCGCTCGCCCGGGAAACGCGCGGAGAGCGCGGCGCGACGGGCGGCGGTCTCGGCGGCCTGCGGGATCGGCCGCAGGTCGCGCAGTTCGGTGTCGGCCCAGCCGGACTTCATGTTCTCGGCCAGCTCGTCGGACACGCCCGGGTACAGTCCGTTCTTCCGCTGCTTGACGGGCTCTTCCTCAGAAGCATCCACCGGGGTCTCCGGGAGCTCTTCGGCCACGGTCATCCTCCTAGACACGGCACTGGACCTCCTCCATCGTACGGTCGCGGGAAGGGGAGCCCCAGGGGCCCGAGGACGTGTCGCCGGGCCCGTCCGCGGGCGGGGCGTGCGCCGGAGCGGCGCCGCCCGGGAACGCGCGCTCACTCGAAACGCGCCGCCAGCAGCACCACGTCCTCCTCGCTGTCCGCGACGTCCAGTCCGTCCGGCAGTACGGTCCGCAGGACGTGGTCGACGAGCGCGTCCGGGTCCCGGCGCTTGGCCCGCGGCAACCCGGCCGCCGCCGCGTGCAGCCGGGCGAACGCGCGGTCGGCGGGGTCTCCGGTGCGCTGCAGCAGTCCGTCGGTGTAGAGCAGAACCGTCTCTCCGGGGTCCGCCTGCACCTCGATGCTGGGCGCCTCCCAGCAGGCGAGCATGCCCAGCGGCGCCGAGACCGACGTCTCCACGAACTCCGTGCGCCGCTCCCCGATCAGCAGCGGCGGGCAGTGCCCGGCCCCGGCCAGCGTGATCTTGTGCAGGGCGGGTTCGACGTAGGTGAACAGGGCGGTGGCCGAGCGGGCGGGCTCGGTCAGCCGGAGCAGCAGCTCCAGGTCGGACAGGACGGCGACCGGGTCCTCGCCCTCCATCACGGCGTACGCGCGCAGGGAGGCCCGCAGCCGGCCCATCGCGGCGACCGCGCTCGGCCCCGACCCGGTGACGGACCCGACGGCGAGGCCGAGGGCCGCGTCCGGCAGCGGCAGCGCGTCGTACCAGTCGCCGCCGCCGCGCGGGCCGGTGCGGTGCCGTGCGGCGAGCTGGACGCCGGAGACGCGGGGGAGCCGGGAGGGGAGCAGTTCCTCGGAGATGGTCGCCATGCACGCGCGCGTGCGCTCGATCTCCAGCAGCCGGGCCAGCTGCGCGCCGGCGTACCGGGCGTACAGGCCGACGAGGTGGCGCCGGCGCGCGACCGGCTCGGCGGGTTCGTCGTAGAGCCACACGGCGGCGCCGAGACGTCCCGCGGCGTCGGCGGACAGGGGGAGGGCGTAGCTGGCGGCGTAGCCGAGGCGGCGGGCCACCTCGCCGTGGCGGGGGTCGAGCCCGTCCTCGGCGAACAGATCGGGCCGCACGATCTCCCGGATCCCGCCCGGCGGCCCGAGCGGGGCGTCCAGCAGGTCCCCGTACGGCAGGGAACCGCGCGGCACGGTCTCGATGTGCCCGAGATCCGCCGGGGCGAGGCCCATGCCGACCGTGCTGCGCGGGCCGAGTCCGTCGGCCGGTTCCAGTACGACCAGTCCGCGCCGGGCGCCCACCAGGGCCGCTCCGGCCCGCAGCAGTTCCTGCAGCGCGTCGGCCAGGGTGGCCGTACGGGTGAGGCGCTCGGTCAGTTCGTGCAGCGTGGTGAGGTCCGACACCCAGCCGGCGAGCCGGTCCTGGAGAAGGGCGCCGGGGCCGGCGGTGACGGCGGGAGCGGGGGGTGAGGAAGGTGCGACAGTGTGTGCGGGGGCCGGAACCGCTGAATCGATTCCAGCCACTTTCGGAGGGTGCGGGGCGTTCATGGCGTCCGGCTTTCCGACCGGTGCGTTTCGCTCAGAAGCATCGCAAACCCCCATGTCATTTTGCGCCGCTAGCAGTGTCTCCACATGTACACGCACTCGTGAGGAGATGTCCAGCATTGTCCTGCTGGGATTGCTGGTGTCCGTGTGTCTGGCGTGGTTCCGGGACGGATGTCCCCGGATCTCTTGCGGAAAGCGGAAGTTGGCTGAAAACTGCTTTGGGCAAGGCCCTATTGCGGTCGACTGGGCTTGCTCGACGGAGCGTCACAACGGTCGTGATGGGTACGTACTCGGTGAAGGCCAGGGGTGGTTGGGGGCACCCGGAACCTGGCGACGGACCCGGGCGTCTTAGCCACCGACGACCGAGCCCCATCCTCCCGTGACAGCGGCGAAGAGAACCACGCGGCACGGCAAACGCCATACTTCGCCACCCCACGCCACGCCCACGCTTGTGCGGGACGCGGCAGGGACGCGGACGCAGCCAACGCTCGGCCCCCAGGGGTTCCCCGTGCACGACAGCCCGGGTGTGATGCGCCAACAGGTACGCACAGTGAAGTGATCGACACATGGTGTGATGTGACCCACGGTGTTGCCAGGCGTGCAACGGAAAGGAACGAGCGCACATGCGCGAGATCCTCGGAAGGCGACGCAGGCTCCTGTCCAGGCGAGACAACGGGAGGCCTGAGGTGATCAGCGCGGCCCTGACCTTCGCGACGGAATGGAAATGGCCCGTACTCCCGGGCGTCACGGCGGACCCGCAGGGCCGGGCCCGGTGCGGCTGCCCCGACCCGGAGTGCACGGTGCCCGGCGCGCACCCCTTCGAACCCGGGCTGCTCGCGGCCACCACCGACGAACGCATGGTGCGCTGGTGGTGGGCCAACCGCCCGACGGCGCCGATCGTCCTGGCCACCGGCGGCACGGCACCCTGCGCGGTCAGCCTGCCGGCCCCCGCGGCCGCGCGCGCCCTGGCCGCACTGGACCGCACCGGCATGCGCCTCGGCCCGGTCCTCGCCTCCCGCACCCGCTGGGCCGTGCTCGTCCGGCCGTACTCCATGGAGCAGCTCGGCGAACTGCTCTACGCCAAGGACCACGTCCCCGGCTCCCTGCGCTTCCACGGCGAGGGCGGCTACCTCGCGCTGCCGCCCTCCGAGACCGGCCAGGGGCAGATCCGCTGGGAGCGCGCGCCGCTGCCCGGCTCGGCCGCCCCGTGGCTGCCCGACGTGGAGGCCGTGGTGGACGCCATGGTCGACGCCCTCACCCGTACGGGTGTGAGCGCCCCCGAGTTCTGAGGGTGTCGGGCGCGCGCGGAACCGGCGCCCGGCCCCGGTCGTTATCGTCCCCCCATGAAGGTCCGCCTGCTCGCCCTCACGGCCGTCGTGACATGCGCGGTGGCGCTGCCGCTGGCCATGGCGTCCGGGGAGCCCGTGGGTGACGACCGCGACGGGGCCGTACGGGCGTCGGGGCGCCAGGACGCCAAGGTGCCGGCCGCCGAAGGGGCTCGCGGCGACGCCCCGGCGCCCGGTGAGGAGGCCGCCGCCGCACCCGGCCCCGCCCGCTCACCCCACCTGCTCGACCTGGGCCTGGCCACCGCCACCCGCTGCGGCCCCTCCCTCACCTCCCCCGACGGCATCGAGGCGCAGACCTGTGTGCTGACCCAGGGCGAGCAGACGTGGGCGCGCACCTACTACCGCAACGCCACCGGCGAGGCCCTGGACGCCGTGCTGAGCCTGCTGACGCCGGACGGGCGGGCCGTGCAGATGCGGTGCCCGGTGGGCACCGAGGACGAACCGGCCAGTTGCGAGACGCCCCGGGAGCGGACCCGGGACGAACCCGCGGACTACACGGCGGTGGCGGAGTTCGCGGCACCCGGCGGGCGGGGGCCCGCGCTGCTGCGTTCGGGCAGCAACTCCGCGGCGCCTACCGGTAGTTGATCACCGAAGGACGTTGCGTGAGCGACTCCGTACAGGGAAAGGCCCGGTTGCTGGCGACGGGGGATGCACCAGCAACCGGGCTACTCGAACGGTAACAAGAGATCGGCGGTTCGCAAATTCGGTCCGCCGTTTTCCTCGGCTATTCGGACACCGACTGGCTTGACGGCGGCGGCAGTTGTGGCTTGAGTCGCCCGTTCCGGTGAGGCTGTTCGGCTGACCGGCCAGTCAGCCGAACACCGCCCGGGCCGCGCCCCGTCAGTTGAGGGTCACCTGCCGGTTGGTCAGCCCGCCCCGCGCGCGGCGCTCGTCCGGGGTGAGCGGCGCGTCCGTGGCCAGCGCGGCGGCGAGCCGCTCGGCGAACTCCGCCGCCGGCTTCTCGATGTCGTCGGCGGTGACACCGCTCGGCAGGTCCCACACCGGCACGGTCAGCCCGTGCGCCCGGAAGGAGCCGACGAGCCGGGTGCCCTCGCCGAGGTGCGACCGGCCCGCCGCGTGCAGCCGTGCCAGGGCGTCCAGAAGTTGCTCCTCCGGGTGCGGCATGACCCAGCGCAGGTGGTTCTTCTCCGGGGTCTCGCACCAGTACGCGGCGTCGACGCCCTGGAGCTTGACCGTCGGGATGGCGGCGGCGTTGGCCCGCTCCAGGGAGGCGGCCACGTCCGGCGTGGCGCTCGCCGGGTCGGGCACCCAGAACTCGAAACCTGGGTGCACGGCGGGCTCGAACGGGGCCTTCGGGTCGAGCAGGTCCTGCAGGCGGGGACCGTCGGACGGGGCGCGGCGGCCCTTCACCGGGGTGCCGGGCCGCGTCTGAAGGGCGCGGATCAGGGTGTCGGCGAGGTCGCGGCTGATGTCGCCGGACGCGGTGTCGTTCTGCAGGCCGAGCAGGACCGAGCCGTCGTCGCGGCGCAGGGCGGGCCAGGCCATCGGCAGCACCGTCGCGAGCGTGACGGAGGGGACGCCCTCGGGGAGGCCGTCCTTCAGGGTCAGCTCGGCGGTGGCCGCCGGGACCAGCTCGCGCAGGGCGACCCAGTCGCACTCGCCGGGAAGCCCCTCGAACGGGCGGTGCACCAGCTCGGTCGCGGCCTGTGCGGCGGCGCGGCCGTGGCACGCCTTGTAGCGGCGGCCGCTGCCGCAGGGGCAGGGCTCACGGGCGCCGACCACCGGGATCTCTCCGTCCGTGAGCTGCGGGCGCGTGGCCTTCGTCTGGGGTCGCTTCTTGGCCATGGTGGGTGTCTCCCGGTGACGGCTCGTCTCGTACGGCGGGAGCCTAGCCGCTTGGGCACGGAGGGACGGGACCCTGTGGACGACGGGGGCGTTGTGGACGGCGCGGGTCACCGGGCGGGCCCCGGGGTGGCTCGCGGGCCACCACTTGGATCGGCCTTCGGCCGACTCGCGGACGGGCCCTCGATCGGCTCTCGGGCCGGCTTTCCCGGGCCGGCTTCTGATCGGAGCTCCGGCCGCGGAGCTCCGCGGCCGGCTTGTGGATCGGCTCTCCGGTCGGCTCCAGGGGGCTGGTGGATCGGCTCTCCAGCCGGCTCCAAGGCCCGCTTGCGGATCGGCTCTCGGGCCGGCTCCCGCGCCGACGCGTCTCAGTCCAGGTCGTCGAAGGCGCGTGTGAAGTCCAGCTGGGGCATCGCCGAGACCGGCGGGGCGGTGACACGCGTGGCGAAGTCGTCGCGCCGGTGTGCCGCACCGGGATCGCGCACGCAGTCGTGGACCACCACCCAGACCGTGACCTCGCCCTGGGTGTCGTCCCGTACGCCCCAGTCGTCGGCCAGCGCCGTGATGATGTTCAGCCCGCGGCCGCCGTGCGCGGTGACCGACGGGGTCGACGGGGCGGGGCGGGTCGGTCCGCCGCCGTCGGTCACCTCCACGACCAGCCTGCCGCCGGGATCCACGCGCCACGCGGCCCGGACGTCGCCGTCCCCGGCCAGGGCGTCGCCCAGTGGCCGGCCGTGTTTGCACGCATTGCTCAGCAGTTCGGAAAGGATCAGTACGGCATCGTCGATGACCGATTCCGCCACGCCACCCTTGCGCAGCTGATCGCGCATCCGGTGCCGTGCCTTGCCCACGCCCGCAGGGCCATGGGGTACGGCCATGCTCGACGACGTGGGCACCTCCTGTGCCACCACCAACGCCACCCCCGAGACCTCCTTCGCCCCACGCCACGGTGTGGATGCCCCATTGGCCTGTACCGGAAACCGGCCAATCCCGGTCCGGCGACGCATTCCCAACGATCGAATACGGACCGAACGCGCCGGAGCACTCCCCGTGATAGACCGGTCAGCGTGTGGCTGGATGTCGACGGTTTAGCCGAGACTGGAGGATGGTGCAGACGGGCCGCCAGGTCAAGGTTCGTTTCACGGGTCAGCGACCGAGCTGGTGCAGCACCGCGCGCGGACGGTTGGTGATGATGGCGTCGATGCCCAGGTCAACGCAGAGATCCACGTCCTCGGGCTCGTTCACGGTCCAGACGTGCACCTGATGGCCGGCCCGCTTCAGGCGCTCGACGTACGTCGGGTGATTGCGCACGATCCGGATCGAGGGGCCCGCGATCCGGACACCGGTGGGCAGCCGCCCGTCGCGCAGCCGGGGCGAGACGAACTGCATCAGGCAGACCGTCGGCAGGGTCGGCGAGGCCGCCCGGACCCGCTGCAGGGAGCGCGCCGAGAAACTCATGACCCGTACCGCGGACTCCTCGGGCGACGCCGGGGCGTCCAGTCCGAACCGCTTCAGGAGCATCAGCAGCCGCTCCTCCACCTGCCCCGCCCAGCGCGTGGGGTGCTTGGTCTCGATCGCCAGCTCCACCCGCCGCCCGGCGTCCGCGACGAGGGCGAGCAGCCGCTCCAGGGTCAGGACGGAGGTGTCCGCCGGGTCCTCCGGGCGGTGCACCCAGTCGGGCTCCTCGTCGCGGTGGTGCGGTGACCCGCGGTCCCTCCAGGAGCCGAAGTCCAGGGCGGCGAGATCGGCGAGCTCCAGGGCGGAGACGGCACCGCGGCCGTTGGACGTACGGTTGACGCGGCGGTCGTGCACGCACACGAGGTGGCCGTCGGCGGTCAGCCGGACGTCGCACTCCAGGGCGTCGGCCCCGTCCTCGATCGCCTTCCGGTACGCGGCCAGGGTGTGCTCCGGGGCGTCCTCCGAGGCGCCTCGGTGGGCGACGACCTGGATCCGGTGCTGTCGTGCGTGGGTCACCCGCGTCATGGTGCCACCGGGGTGGGGTAGCCGTGGGGCGGAGGCGATTCGGTGGCGGTGAAAATGCGGCTTTATGGCCGGACTGGTCCTATGTAAAGGTAAGCCGAACACCCACAGCAACCGCTTATGGTGCCCTGACGGCCTGTGGGAAAAGCTGACGGCATACAACTTTCGTCAGCGAAAAGGCACAGCCGCATCGCGCCCGACCGAACAGCAGTGGACCGAGGAGACAAGCTGTGAGCACCGAGAACGAGGGCACTGCGGTACCCCCGGCCCCGTCCGCACCTCCTGTGCCGGTGGACACTCCCGCAGCCTCCCCGCAGCACCCCGCGCACGCCCCCGCCCACCCCCCGGCCGCCGACGCCCCGCCGGCGCCGATGCCCGCGACGCCGTCCGGCGGCCCGGGCGGCCCGGAGCAGCCGTCGCACGCCCCCGGCGCGCCGGGGTACGGGGCGGCGCAGGCCCAGGGCGGCGCTCCGCACCCCGAGCCCGAGGGCGGCTGGCCGCCTCCGTCGCCGCCCGCGCACGCGTACCCCGCGCAGGGCGCCGGCGGTGCGGGCGACGGCTCCGGCTGGGGGGCGTCGTACGAGCAGCCCGCGCCGAAGCCCGCCGGCCGGCGCGGCGGGCTGCTCGCCGCGGTCCTGGTGGCCGCGCTGGTCGCGGGCGGCCTGGGCGGCGGTCTCGGCTACACGCTGGCCCGCAACGACGACTCCAGCTCCACCACCGTCTCCGCCTCCGACAGCGGCGGCGACATCGAGCGCGACCCCGGCACGGTCGCCGGGGTGACCGCCAGGGCGCTGCCGAGCACGGTCACCATCGAGGCCGAGAGCAGCAGCGGCGAGGGCGGCACGGGCACGGGCTTCGTCTTCGACACCGAGGGCCACATCATCACCAACAACCACGTGGTGGCCGACGCGGTGGACGGCGGCAAGCTGACGGCCACGTTCCCGAACGGCAAGAAGTACGACGCCGAGGTCGTCGGCAACGCGCAGGGCTACGACGTGGCGGTCATCAAGCTCCTGAACGCTCCCTCGGGCCTGAAGCCGCTCACCCTGGGCGACTCCGACAAGGTCGCCGTCGGTGACTCGACGATCGCGATCGGCGCCCCCTTCGGCCTGTCGAACACCGTCACGACGGGCATCATCAGCGCCAAGGACCGCCCGGTCGCCTCCAGCGACGGCACCGGCAGCCAGGCGTCCTACATGAGCGCGCTGCAGACCGACGCCTCGATCAACCCCGGCAACTCCGGCGGCCCGCTGCTGGACGCCAAGGGCAACGTCATCGGCGTCAACTCCGCGATCCAGTCGAGCGGCAACGGCGGCTTCGGCACCGGCCAGTCCGGCTCCATCGGCCTGGGCTTCGCCATCCCGATCAACCAGGCGGAATACGTCGCCCAGGAGCTGATCAAGACCGGGAAGCCGGTGTACGCCAGGATCGGCGCGTCCGTCTCGCTGGAGGACTCCACCGGCGGTGCGAAGATCACCGACACGGGCGCGGGCGGCTCGGACCCGGTCGAGGCGGGCGGCCCCGCCGACCAGGCCGGCCTGAGGCCCGGTGATGTCATCACCAAGCTGGACGACACGGTGATCGACAGCGGCCCGACCCTGATCGGCGAGATCTGGACCCACAAGCCCGGCGACAAGGTCGAGATCACCTACGAGCGCGACGGCAGGACGAACACCGTCGACGTCACCCTCGCCTCCCGCGTCGGCGACAGCTGACCCACCCGCGCGCCCGCCATGCCGGGGGCGCCCCTCACGCACCGAGAGGCGCCCCCGACTGCACACCAGGCGTTGCAGGCCGGATCGGGGATGCGGCGCCGGAGGGCCGCCGGGGCGACCGTGCCCACCGCGCCGCGGGTGGGGCCGGTACCCTGTATCCGCTCCGTTTCTGCCAGAGCTGACTGGCGGGTCGGGGCGTGCCGTCGAAGACGGGGGCGAGGTCGTAGCAGCGCAGCTCACGCATGATCGCTGCGGCAGAGGCCTGCCACTGATTCTCGGCCGGAGAGCTGTTGTACGGGCGTCCGATCAGGTCGTTCGGGTGTACGTGCAGCTCCGAGGCGAGCAGGTTAAGCAGGCCGGCGCGGTCCAGCTCGATGTGCCCGCGTTCCATCTTGGAGACCCACCCCTGAGTCTTGCTCCAGGGCAGCAGCGAGGTCAGCTTGTGTCACGCCGAGGCGGAGCCGTGCGCGGCGTGCGCGACGGCCGATCTCTTCGGCTTCTTCCAGCATCAGCGCACCCCCCTTGGGTGAGGCGCCGGCGGTCCAGAGGGCGGCGAGGCATCGTGCTCCATCCGTCGGGGCTTCTACCCTTGACGGTACCCAGGCTGCGTGCCGCGGGTGGAGTGCCTCCGGTCAGGAACCCCCCAGAACGACGCAGCGTTGCTCGCGTTGCGTGGAGTGACCTCCTCACTGTTGCTGCCTCTGGCGAGTTAGCCGGGCGGGAGTCCCCGCACTGGTACAAACTGAAGTGGTGGATCACATTTGTGCCACCACTCTGGCAACACCCTGGTCATGACAACTGGCGGGAGAAGAGCATCCGGGGAGAACGTCCCGGACCGGACCCAGTCCTTCGGGGAAGAGGTGCTGGGGACGCTGCTTGACCGCGCCCATGTGCTGCCGCCTCATCGCATCGGCCCGATTGTCGCGGACGCGGTTGGCAAGCTGGGCGGGCGTGATATCTCTGTGCTGCTTCAGGACTACGGACAGTGGCTCCTCGTGCCACTGCGCAGTGACGGCCTGGTCGCCGGGGATCCGCAGTCGATCGATGAATCACACGCTGGCCAGGCATTCCTTGACACCCGTCCTGTCGAGGTATCGCTCGCCGACGGAGTGCGTGTTCACGTGCCGCTCCTGGACGGCGGGGACCAGGTGGGTGTCATGTCCGTCACCCTGGAGAGGGTCGATGACGACGCTCGGCGCCTGCTGCGGCGGATCGCCTGTGTGGTTGCGGACCTGTTGGTCACCAAGCACGGCTACACCGACTTGTTCTTCCTCTCCAGGCGCCGGGAGCCGATGAGCGTGGCAGCGGAGATCCAGTGGTCACTGCTCCCCCCGCTGGCGATGATCATGCCGCGCGTGGCGGTGGCGGGCGTTCTGGAGCCGGCCTATGACGTGGCAGGGGACAGCTTCGACTACGCCCTCAACGACGACATGCTGCACGTCGCGATGATCGACGCGATGGGGCACGGCCTGAGTGCCGCCGTGATGGCGACCGTCGCCATCGGTGCCTACCGGCACGCACGCCGCAGTAGCATCAGCCTGTCCGAGATCTACTTCTTCATGGACCGGGCCGTGGCGGACCAGTTCGGCCCCGACCACTTCGTCACCGCGCAGATGATGCGTCTCGACACCGCGACGGGACGGCTGCGGTGGGTCAACGCCGGACACCCCGCGCCTTTGCTCATACGCGGCGACCAGGTCGTCAGCCGCCTCGACAGCCCCACTACCCTGCCGGTCGGGTTCGGCGGTGAAAAGCCTGTGATCAGCGAACGCACACTGAAACCGGGCGACCGCATCCTGTGTTTCACTGACGGGCTCATCGAGCAGCACGAGCCTGGCGAGCAGCCCTTCGGCGAGCACCAGCTGATCGACTGGGTCAACCGTGTGGCAAGCGTCAGGACGAGCCCACGGGCGATGTCACGATCGCTCTCCCACGCCCTCAGGGATGCCCGCGGGGGACGCACCACTGATGACGCGACGATCTTGCTCATCGAGTGGTTGGGGTCTTCGGAGACCGATCCCACCGCGCCGTAAGGTGCTACGGGACGCCAAGGCGCGGCTTGATCGGACCAGCGCACGGCCGGTGCTCGCAGAGGGAAGCTGGGCCAGTGGACCCCGTGTGGACCACAGCCCGCGTCCGGCGCCCGATCCCGGTACGCTGTACCCGCTCCGCCCCTGGTGGGCCGGGGCGCAGGTGGGTTGCCCGAGCGGCCTAAGGGAACGGTCTTGAAAACCGTCGTGGCGCGAGTCACCGTGGGTTCAAATCCCACACCCACCGCGGGTGAACGGCCCCTGACCAGGCATGGCGCATTCCAGGGGCCGTTGCCATGTCCGGTGCCCGTCCGACACCGTTGCTCCCCCTGGTCTCCCGGCCGATCGGGCGTGGAAGAGGTACGGCTGGGGCACGCCCCGACAGGCGCTCCGGCGTCGTCCACCGGTTGACCGGAATCTCGTAGACGATCTCGCAGTGAACGGCGGGCACGACGATGTCCGCCGTCTCGACCGGCCGTCCCCGGTCGTTGTAGTACGTCGTCGGATGTGTGGGACGAGTGCGGCCTTCCGGATGCCGGGCAGTGACGTTTCCTCGGTGGGTCGCCTGCCGGGGCTCGGGCTGTTCCACAGCGTGGCCGACGGTGACCTCGGTGGCGGCCACGCGGTGGACGCCGCCGGCTCCAGCGCGCGGCCCGCCCTCGGGGAGGGACGACGAGAGCGCCGGCGGTGAGGTCGTACGGCTCCCGACTCGTCGACGGCGGGCCCGATCCTGGACGGCCCGTCATCACCGCGCATCTCGCCGTCGTCCCGCGGGAACGAGCACGCGGTGCGTGCGGGCCGCGGGCCGGTACCGGCTCAGACGGACGCTTGCTGGAGCTGATGCGGCATTTTCCACCCCTCGGCGAGTCTCGACGGATGAATGGTGTGTCCACCACCGAAGAACTCACAGAACTTCATGATCAGCGGGTCCCAGCCGAGCGGATCCACATAGTGCGTCCCCGGAATGACCAGCTTCTCCTCGACGTGGGAGCGAAGGACCTCGACCTGGAAGGCAGTGGCAAAGGGGGCGGGGCTGCCGAAAGGCGAGGCCGACACGACCCTGCACTCCAGCTGGATCGGGCACTCCGCGACGCGGGGTGCCCGGACCAGCTCCGACGCCTGCTCGGTCAGCTTCGCCGCCGAGAACTTGTCCGGCTCGTACCGGTAGCCCTGGGCCGCCTTGCGATCCGGCACGGCCGGTTTGCCGGTGGTGAGCGCGATCCGGTCGACGGCGTCGGCCATCGCCGACGAGGGCAGGTTGAGCACGCACTCCCGTTCGCGCAGCAGGTTGGCGGTCGTCTGGGCGCTGCTTTCGAGACCGAGCATGCAGGACTGTCCCAGCCACCACGCGGAGGACATCGGCGCGAGGTTCGCGGTGCCGTCCTCATTGCGCGAGCTGATCAGTACCACCGGCGTCCCGAAGTACAACACCTTGAGCCCGGGGACCACGTGCATGTGTTCGCCTTTCGCGGGGTCGAGCAGATGAGACTCGTTGTGGGGCGTACGAGCCGTGACCGACTCTCCCGGAGGCGACCGAAGGCCGCTGGCGGCGATCGGACCTTGCGCTCGGGCAGGACGGATCGATCACTCCGGCAACGGGCGCCCATCCGACCGCCGGTCACCGGGACCCGCTTCCATCCGCGGGTGACCGTCGCGTCGCAGGAGACGTTCGGCCCACGGGCTCTCTCACGCGGGCCGTCGGGCCGGGGCAGACGTACGCGATCACTCCGGGGCGGCGGCAAGCGGCTGCACCAGCGGTTCCGGCGACTCGCCGCCGCGCGCCGCGCGGTCGCGCCGTACGCGGTGACGCACGGTCACGCGGTGCGTACGCTGTCACGCGACATGCGGCCGCCTGGGTGAAGCCGTCGCAACGAGCCGCCGGCCACCTCCGCGAGCCTCCCTCCACAACCCCGGCGTACGCCGCGGTGTGCCCGGCGTAGCGGACGGCTCCGTCCCCGTGTCACGGCCGCCGTCGCGTCAGCCGGGCCGCCGACGCGAGGGTCGCCCGGGCCTCCCGTTCGGTGAGGCCGGTGCCGAGGGCCGCTTCGAGGAGGGCGGGGAGCAGGGCCGGGGCCAGTCCGTTCTCGTGGGCGCGGCAGGCGGCCCAGAACAGGCGGGTGTTGCGCTGGCCCTCGTGCGCCGCGAGCACGAACTGGACGAGGCCGTGGCCGTGGCCCGCGGCGGGCCCGGTCCCGGCGCGCGGCGGGGCGGGCGTGCGCGGTGGTGGCAGCAGCAGGCGGAGCAGGGCCGGAGGGCAGGGGGCCGGGGCGAGGTGGGCGGTGCCCGGGGCGGTGCCGTAGACGCCGTGGGCGGTGCGGGAGCCGGGGCCGGCCAGGTAGCCGCCGGCGCCGCGGACGTCGATGCCGGGGGCGAGGCGGCCGGCCGAGTTGGGGACGGCGACGTCCGCCGGTCCGGTCAGCCACAGGTGGCGGCCGCCGCTGGGGGTGAGGACGACCACCGTCTCCGGGATGGTGAACAGGTGCCGCAGTGCCAACTCGCGCAGGGCGGCCGAGGCGTCCGTACCCGTCTTCGTGTCCAGGTCGATGCCGATCAGGTGGTGCGGGGGCAGTCCGCAGGCGATGCCGTAGCCGGTGGCCCAGGGGGCGGCGGCGAAGAGGGCGCGGATGCGGCGCGGGTCGGTGGAGGCGTCGTACACGCCGTGTCCGAAGCGGCCGCACTCGCCGTGGCAGGCGGGGGCCGCCGGGTCGGTGCGGTGGGGGGAGCGGAGGGCCGGGAGTTTGGTCCGGGACAGCGGGATGACGGCCAGGCCGCGTTCGGCGGCTGACAGGGCGTGCGCGAGGGCCAGCGTCGTGGCCTGCCGGTCGATGGTGGCCATGGACTTATTTTCGTACGAGTGTTCGAAGAAAGGAAGAGGGGGTGGGTGACACGCCGGCGACCGGGGTGAGGCCCGCCGGGTCGGGGAAACGCTTCACCCTTGTGCTGCTTGGGAGCAAGTCTCTTGTGTGTCCCGAAGTGCGTAGTTGACATGGCTGAAGGGGTTTATCGGCTTGCCATCACGCTTGGGGGCGAATCGGATCTCACGGGGTGGTTCGCCGAGGATTCGCTGGGCAATCCTGATCACGCGACGTCGTGCTCACATCGCCGGGGTGGTCGGCCAACTCCCCTGGCAACAGCCGTACTTCACGCTTTCGGGCCGTCCGGCCGGGCGTCTCCGCTACTGGAGGAACCGAACATGGCAAGCATCCGTACCGCTCGCGTCGTCGCCGCGGTCTCCGCCCTTCCGCTCGCAGCCGCCCTCTTCGCCGGTGTCGCGACGGCGGACAACGGCTCCTTCGCGGACAACGGATCGACCGCCTCCGTCACGAACGCGTTCGCGGGCGTCGCCGGCAGCGGTGTCGGCGACGACAACAACGGCAATGCGTCCACCACGCAGCAGCAGGCGGTCGGCGCCGGCTCCTCGAACCAGAGCAACACCGCGGAGGTCGACGACTCGGCGTACACGGCCGTCCAGCAGGGCAACGAGAACGTCGCCGTGGACTTCTCCCCCTGATGGTGACCGGAGGGGGCCGGTGCGCCGGTGCCGGTCCCCTCGGTTGACATGGGGTGTGATCAGTGGGGTGAACAAGGTCAGTCCGCGCGGCGGTGCTCAGGCGCCGCCGCGCAGGCGTGCCGCGAAGGTGCCGGTCTCCTTGCGGTGGTGCCACACTTCTCGCGAAGGTGCCGGTCTCCTTGCGGTGGTGCCACACTTCTCGCGAAGGTGCCGGTC